>CATIQX010000038.1 GCA_949531795.1 Cryomorphaceae bacterium
GCCAATTCCGTAAATATAAGTTAATCCAATAACTCCTCTTTTGTTTTTAGGTAAATCAATACCTTTAATTCTTGCCATTATTAACCTTGTCTTTGTTTATACCTTGGGTTCTTCTTATTAATTACATAAACTCGTCCTTTTCTCTTAACGATCTTGCAATCCTCACTTCTTTTTTTTACTGATGCTCGTACTTTCATTTCTTTTTATTTTATTAGTACCTATATGTTATCCTACCCTTTGTTAAATCGTAAGGTGACATTTCCATTTTCACTTTATCGCCTGGCAATAACTTAATATAAAACTTTCTCATTTTACCAGAAATATGAGCAACAATTTCATGTCCATTTTCTAATTCTACACGAAACATAGCATTTGACAATGCTTGTGTTATCGTTCCATCTAACTCTATATTAGCTTGTTTAGCCATTTATCTTTTTTTCTATTTCTTCAAAACTTGATAATATTTCTGCTTTACCTTTTCGAACTACAATTGTATGTTCGAAATGTGCAGATGGTTTATTATCAATAGTTGTTATTGTCCACCCATCATTATGTTGCAAAATACGCTTAGTTCCCATATTAATCATTGGCTCAATTGCAATAACTAATCCTTCTTTAAGCATAACCCCCTTTCCTCTTCTTCCATAATTAGGGACTTCAGGACTTTCATGTAGACTCTTGCCTACACCATGCCCAACCAATTCTCTAACTACACCATATCCATAACTTTCAGCATGGAACTGTACAGCATAACCGATATCACCAATTCTATTTCCAACAACTGCCTGCTCAATTCCTTTGTAAAGTGACTCTTTAGTAACTTTAAGTAATTGCTTTGTTTCAGTATCTACTTCACCAACTTCGTAAGTAAAAGCAGAATCACCATAATAGCCATTCATTAGTACTCCACAATCTACAGATAAGATTTCACTATTTTCAAGAATTCTATCATTAGGAATACCATGTACAACCTGGTCGTTAGGTGACATACATAATGTGTTTGGAAAACCACCATAACCTTTAAAGGCTGGTACTCCTCCATTATCCCTGATAAACTCTTCAGCAATTTTATCTAATGCTAAGGAAGTAATCCCTGGTTTAATCAGCCCAGCTATTTCAGCGTGGGTTTTTGCAACAAGTAAAGAACTTTTTCTTACTAACTCTATCTCTTCTTCTGTTTTATAATAAATCATAAATCAATATGATTACATCATACTACCAGAAGATTTTCCTTTTATCCTTCCTGAATCCATTAACCCATCATAATGACGCATTAACAAATGACTTTCTATTTGTTGAAGTGTATCTAAAATAACTCCAACTAAAATTAACAATGATGTACCACCATAAAACTGAGCAAACTGCATATTAATTCCTCCTGCCATGGCAAATGCGGGCAAAATGGCTACTAAGCCTAAAAATAAAGAGCCTGGGAAGGTAATTCTCGACATCACAGTATCTAAATAATCAGCAGTAGATCTTCCTGGCTTTATTCCAGGAATAAAGCCTCCATTCTTTTTCATATCATCAGCCATTTGATTAGGGTTAACCGTCATTGCTGTATAAAAATAAGTAAATATTACAATCATAACAAAGAACATAAAATTGTACCAAAACCCACCGAAATCAGTCAATACTGCAGCTACTCCTTGTAAACTTTCGTTTTCAGAAAAACCAACTAAAGTAATAGGAACAAACATAATTGCTTGTGCAAATATTATAGGCATTACACCAGCTGCATTTACTTTTAAAGGAATAAATTGTCTTACTCCTCCGTACTGTTTATTTCCGACTACTCTTTTTGCGTACTGCACAGGAATTCTTCTAGTACCCTGAACTAAAAGGATAGTAACTAATATTACAAATAATAAAGCTAACATTTCAACTAAGAATATAACTAAACCACCTCCGGCAGAACCTAAAGCAGAAACAAATTCTTGCACTAAAGATTGAGGTAAACCAGCAATAATACCAATCATAATCAATAATGAAATACCATTACCAATTCCTCTATCTGTAATTTTTTCACCCAACCACATTACAAACATAGTACCCGTTATTAAAATAATAATTGATGACAACCAAAAACCTCCTGCAGGTAACAAGAAAGCAGACTCAGGTAATGTTGCCTTTAAGTTAGCTATGTAACCAGGAGCTTGTCCTGCAGTTATTAATATGGTTAAGTATCTTGTAATATTATTGATTTTTCTTCTACCACTCTCTCCCTCTTTTTGCAATTTCTGGAAATAAGGAATAGCCATTCCTAATAGTTGAATTACAATAGAAGCTGAAATATAAGGCATGATACCTAAAGCAAAAATAGATGCTTGAGAGAAAGCTCCACCAGTAAACATGTTTAATAAACCTAAAAGTCCATCTGCAGTTTGATCCTGTAAAGCAGAAAGTTGTGCAGGATCAACACCAGGAATTACGACAAAAGAACCTAATCTATAAATAGCTAGTATTCCTATTGTAGTTAAGATTCGATTTCTCAAATCTTCAATTCCCCAAATATTCTTTATTGTGTCTATTAATTTTCTCATCTTACTTTTCTAAAACAGTTGCAGTACCACCCGCTTTTTCAATAGCAGCTATTGCAGTTGCAGAAAATGAATTAGCAGTAATATCTA
>CATIQX010000039.1 GCA_949531795.1 Cryomorphaceae bacterium
AATAGTTAGATATTCTAAGAACTCAGGAGAAGTAATTATATAATGGAATACACACCAAGATTAAAGAAAAAGTACCAAGTTGAGGTTGTAAACAACCTTAAAGGGAACTATAAATCAGTTATGCAAGTGCCAAAATTAGTTAAGATTTGTCTTAACCAAGGTATTGGAAGTGCTGCATCTGATAAAAAACAAATTGAAGCAGCACAGAATGAAATGACTATGATTACCGGTCAGAAAGCTGTACTTACCAATTCAACTAAAGATATCTCTAATTTTAAGTTAAGAAAAGGAATGCCTGTTGGTGTAAGGGTAACCCTAAGAGGAGACCAAATGTATGAGTTCTTGGATAGATTTGTTACATCTACTTTGCCAAGAGTTCGTGATTTTGCTGGACTTCCTTTAAAAGGTTTTGATGGAAGAGGAAATTATACTATGGGTATTAAAGAACAAATTGCTTTTCCAGAAATTAGTATTGATAAAATTAATAAAATAACGGGTATGGATGTGACTTTTGTTACGGATACTAATTTAGATGATGATGCATTAGCATTATTTAGAGAATTAGGTTTACCATTTAAAAAATAAGACATGGCAAAAGAATCGATGAAGGCCCGTGAGGAAAAAAGAGCTAAGTGTGTTGCTAAGTATGCTGATAGAAGAGCTGCATTAAAAGCTGCTGGTGACTATGAAGGGTTACAAAAATTACCTAAAGATGCTTCACCAGTAAGATTGCACAATAGATGTAAGCTTACAGGTAGGCCAAAAGGGTATATGAGGCAGTTCGGAATTTCTCGTGTTATGTTTAGAGAAATGGCAAACTTTGGATTAATTCCAGGTGTGAAAAAAGCAAGTTGGTAATTTAATAAAGAATAAAGAAAAATGTTTACAGATCCAATAGCAGATTATTTAACAAGAGTTAGAAATGCTCAGATGGCAGGACACAAAGTTGTTGAAATTCCTTCATCTAATATGAAAAAAGCGATTACGCAAATACTTCACAGTAAAGGTTATATTCTTAACTTTAAATTTGAAGATACTGCAAATAATCAAGGTAATATTAAAGTTGCATTAAAGTATAATGCGCAAACTAAGTTGCCAGCAATGAAGAAACTAATTAGAATCAGTAAACCTGGTTTAAGAAAGTACGCTGATTCAAAAACTTTACCAAGAGTAATAAATGGTTTAGGAATAGCTATTCTTTCTACTTCTAAAGGTATAATTACTGATAAAGAAGCAAGAAATTTAAATGTTGGTGGAGAAGTTATTTGTCACGTATATTAATAAGATAAAGAAATGTCAAGAATAGGAAAAAATCCAATAACAATTGCTGAAGGAGTTACTGTAAATCAAGAAGGTACACTTTTAATTGTAAAAGGAAAGTTAGGTGAGCTTTCTCAAGATATTGATTCAAGTGTTACTGTGAAAATTGCTGATAATGTTATTACTTTCACAAGAGATTCTGATCATAAAGATCACAGGTCTAAACACGGTTTGTACAGAGCTTTGGTTGCTAATATGATTGAGGGTGTAACTAAAGGCTATGCTAAAAAACTTGAACTAAGAGGTGTTGGGTATAGAGCTACAACTCAAGGTCAGAATTTAGATATTTCAACTGGATACTCGCACAATATTGTATTTGATATTCCAACTGAGATTAAAGTTGTTGCTGAAACTGAAAAAGGAAAGGCACCAATAATAACTGTTTCAGGATGTGATAAACAATTAGTAGGTGCTGTTGCTGCAAGAATTAGAGCAGAAAGAAAGCCTGAGCCATATAAAGGAAAAGGCATTAGGTATGTTGATGAATACGTTAGAAAGAAAGCAGGTAAAACGGCTGCAAGTTAAATTAAGATAAAAAGATGACACAATCAAAAAAAGATTCAAGGCAAAGAGTAAGATATGCTATCAGAAAGAAAGTTTCTGGTACTTCAGAAAGACCAAGATTAGCAATTTTCAGGTCTAATAAAGAAATATATGCTCAGATTATTGATGATATAAATTCAAATACACTTGCCTCAGCTTCCTCAAAAGAGGCAAAAGGTACGAAAACTGAACAAGCAGCTGTAGTTGGAAAGCTTATTGCTGAAACAGCTAAAAAAGCCGGAGTTGAGACTGTAGTTTTTGATAGAGGAGGTTTTTTATACCATGGTAGAGTAAAAGCATTGGCTGATTCAGCTCGTGAAGCAGGATTAAAATTTTAAGAATTAGATATGTTAAAATTAGCACAAAACAAAAGAGTTACAATTTCTGGTGATATCGAGTTGAAAGACAGATTAGTTGGAATACAAAGAGTAGTAAAAGTTACTAAAGGTGGTAGAACTTTCGGGTTTTCTGCTATTGTTGTAGTTGGTGATGAAAAAAGTATTGTTGGTATTGGGTTAGGAAAATCGAAAGATGTTGCTACAGCTATTGCTAAAGGAATCGAAGCTGCCAAAAAGAATCTAGTAAGAATTCCTGTTTTTAAAGGAACAATTCCACATGAACAAGCTTCTAAGTTCAGTGGATCACAAGTTTTAATTAAACCAGCATCTCCTGGTACTGGAGTAAAAGCTGGAGGTGCAATGCGTGCCGTATTAGAAAGTGCTGGTGTAAAAGATGTTTTAGCAAAGTCTAAAGGCTCTTCTAATCCTCATAATTTAGTAAAAGCAACTTTAAAAGCTTTATTAGAATTAAGGGATGCTAGAACAATTGCAATGCAAAGAGGTATAACAATGGATCAAGTATTTAACGGATAATATAGTCAAGAATGGAAAAGATTAAAATTAAACAAGTTAGAAGTAGAATTGGAAGACCAAAAGATCAAAAGAGAACTTTAGATGCTTTAGGTTTAAGAAAAATGAATGCTGTTGTGGAGCATAATGCAACTCCACAAATTTTAGGAATGGTTGCTAAAATTAAGCACTTAATAACTTTAGTAGAATAATATTAGATATGGAATTACACAATTTAAAGCCAGCAAAAGGGGCAATTAAAGGTACTAAAAGAGTAGGTAGAGGTGAAGGATCTAAGAAAGGTGGTACTTCTACTAGAGGGCACAATGGTCAGAAATCTCGTTCAGGATATTCAAAGAAAATTGGATTCGAGGGAGGACAGCAACCATTACAAAGAAGAGTTCCTAAGTTTGGATTTACAAATCCAAACAGAGTTGAGTATAATGGTGTAAATTTAGACACCATACAATCACTAGTTGATTCTAAGAAATTGAAAGGAACTATAGTCAAACAAGACTTAATGGATAATGGTCTTGTTCAAAAAACTGATTTAGTTAAAATTTTAGGTAGAGGAAAATTATCAGCAAAGCTAGATATTACTGCTAATTCATTTTCTGCAACTGCAATAGCTGCTATTGAAAAAGCGGGTGGTACTGCAACTGTTTTAGAAAAGTAAGATGAGAAAATTAATAGACACAATAAAGAATAT
>CATIQX010000040.1 GCA_949531795.1 Cryomorphaceae bacterium
CCAAAATCTGCTGAAAGTTATATTGTATTTAGTCTTATGCAAAACACACATCTTAATCAAAGTTTGAAAATTGCAGAAGAAGTAGAAAAAGAATTTTCTACTAAAGCAAATAGAAAAAGTAGAGGGGTTAAGCAGGCTCCTTTTTATGTGATAAGTAGAACTAATATGCCTAGTATTTTAATTGAATGCGGGTTTTTGACTAACTTTAAAGAAGAAGAATATTTGCATTCTGAAGTGGGTCAAGAATATATTGCATCGGCAATTTTCAGAGGATTCAGTGCTTACAAAGAAAATTTTGAAGGAGCTGCTGCTGTTTCAAAAGATAAATCTACAGTACCTGCTATTTTAAAGAAAAAAGCAATAGAAAAGCCAATTCTTAAAAAAGAAATCTCGATTGATAAGATTATTTTTAAGGTTCAAATAGGAACCTATTTAAAACCAATGTTAAATAACGATTTGTTTATTTCAATTAATGCTGAAGAACAATTGATAAATAGTACATTTAAATATTATGTTGGAAAAGAAACTGATAAGTTATCAGCTGATAAGTTGAAGTATCAGCTTAATGAAAAAGGATTTAAAGGTGCATTTGTTGTAGCCTTCTATAAAGGAGAAAGAATTTCTATAAGAGAAGCTTTAGATTTGCAAATCAAACTAAATAATTATGAATAAAGAATTTAAGATAGGGCTTTTTGCTATTGCCTCCATTATTGCTCTTATATTTGGAGTTAATTACTTAAAAGGAATAAATATCCTTAATGAAAATCGAAATTTTTATGCTGTATATGAAAATATTGGTGGTCTTCAAGTTGGTAGTACTGTTTTAGTAAATGGCTATAAAGTTGGTATGGTAAGTGACATTAATCTATTAGCTCAACAAAGACAGAATCTGTTGGTTACCATTAGCATTGATAAAGAGTTTGATATTCCTGTAAATACTATTTGTAAAATTATTAATCAGGATTTAATGGGTTCAAAAGGAATCACATTAGTTCTCGGTGATAACAATTATTTAGTTAATAGTGGAGATACCTTAATTGGTAATATAGAAGGGTCATTGCAAGATGAAGTAAATGCTCAAATTTTACCTTTAAAAAATAAAGCAGAAGAATTGATTGGGTCTATAGACTCAGTAATGATGATAGTAACAGCTGTATTAAATAAGAATACTAGAGAGAATTTAAGAAATAGTTTAAGTAGTCTGGATAAAACTTTTGAGTTAATGTCGCAAACAATGGGAAAGGTTGATACTATGGTTGATTTAAATGATGAGCGTATTTCTAAAGTAATTCAGAATTTAGAATCGATTACGACTAACCTTGAAAGTAGTAATGGAAAAATTAAAAATATCTTAACAAATTTTTCATCTCTTTCTGATTCTTTAGCAAAAGCAGATATTGGCACTGCCTTACAGAATTTAAGTGATTTAACAACAAAAATCAATAATGGAGAGGGAAGCATAGGTTTGCTTCTTAAAGATGATAAAATATATGTTAATTTTGAGAAATCTACTCGTGAGTTAGCTTCCTTGTTAGAGGATATTAAAAAGCACCCCAGTAGGTATGTTAATTTTTCAATTATTGGAGGGGGGAAGCCTTATGTAGGACCAAAAATAAAATAAAAAAATGGGTATTTCAAACATTATATTTTTATTTGTTTTTTTATTAGCAATAATATTCTTTACAAGAAACCTTAATAGGATTATAAAAAATATTAAGTTAGGTAGGGATATTAATAGATCTGACAGGCCATATGATAGGTGGAAAAATATGTTTCGTGTAGCAATTGGACAATCCAAAATGACTAGAAGACCAGTTGCTGGAATTCTTCATATTATTCTCTACTTAGGTTTCGTTATTATTAATATTGAAGTAATTGAAATTATTGTTGATGGTGTTTCTGGATCACATAGGTTTCTGTCTTCAATTTTACCAGTCGTTTTATATAATTTCCTTATTGGTTCATTTGAAATATTAGCTATATTAGTTTTGGTGGCTTGTGTTATTTTTTTAGTTAGAAGAAATATTATAAGAATTAAGCGTTTTTGGAGTAAAGAAATGACAACTTGGCCAAGAACAGATGCAAACCTTATTCTTGTTTTTGAAATTTTGTTAATGTCTGCTTTTTTAATTATGAATGCAGCAGATGGCTTATTATTTGCAGCTGGTAATCCCCATTATGTAACTTCATTTTCTAACCCTATAAGTCAATATTTTCAGTTTATGTTTATTGGTTTTGATGTAGCAACTTTAGTAACTATTGAAAGATTTACTTGGTGGTTTCATATTTTAGGAATTCTTATGTTTATGAATTATGTTTTAATTTCTAAACACTTACATATTTTCTTTGCTTTTCCAAGTACTTATTTTGCAAATTTAAATCCTTTAGGTCAGTTTTCAAATTTAGATTCAGTTACTAATGAAGTTAAATTAATGATGGATCCAAATGCAGATCCTTATGCTGTACCTGCTGCTGATTCTTTGCCTCCAGATCAGTTTGGAGCGAAGGACGCCAATGACTTGAATTGGGTTCAATTACTTAATGCTTATAGCTGTACTGAATGTGGTAGATGTACTGATAGTTGTCCTGCTAACCATACAGGTAAATTGCTTTCTCCTAGAAAAGTATTGATGGATACAAGGGATAGGATAACTGAAATATCTGACAATAAAAGGAAAGGAAAAGAGGATACTAAATCCCTACTTGGTGACTATATTACTGCAGAAGAATTATGGGCATGTACAAGTTGTAATGCCTGCACAGATGCTTGTCCTATTGAGTTAGATCCATTGTCTATTATTATGGATATGAGAAGGTATTTAGTAATGGAGCAATCAGCTGCACCAACTGAACTGAATATGATGTTTACAAATGTTGAAAACAATGGGGCACCTTGGCAATTCCCTGCTGCTGACAGATTAAATTGGAAAGATGAATAAATTAGTAGAAAAAATTATAAATGGAGAGTTAATTTCTCCTGTATTACCAGATGAAATCAAAAATTATCTGATTGATATTGATGGCACTATTTGTGATGATATTCCAAATGAAGAGCCAGAAAGAATGGCCACTGCCAAATTATATCCTGATGCTTTAGAAACTTTAAATAAGTGGTACAAGCAAGGGCATTTTGTTACTTTTTTTACTTCAAGATTGGAAGAACATAGATTGGTTACAGAAGTTTGGCTCAAAAAGAATGGTTTTAAATATCATGCTTTGCTTATGGGTAAACCTAGAGGTGGAAATTATCATTGGGTAGATAATCATATTGTAAGAGCAACTCGATTCGATGGTAAGTTTACTGATTTGGTTGAGAAGGAAGTGTCTATTCAAGTTTTTAAATCATAATTTTATGAGTGAATTAAAAATTAAAACAATGGCCCAGTTTATGTCTGAGGGTAAAGAAGCTGACATTCTCTTTTGGGTTGGTAGCGCAGGAAGTTTTGATGATAGAGCAAAGAAAATTACTCGCGCTTTTGTTAGAATTATGAATAAGGCAGATATTAATTTTGGTGTTTTAGGTACTGAAGAATCATCAAGTGGAGATTCTGCCAAGCGTTCAGGAAATGAATTTTTATTCCAGATGCAAGCTATGATGAATATTGAAGTGATGAATGGGTACAATGTTAAAAGAATCGTAACTACTTGTCCTCATTCATATAATACTCTTAAAAACGAATATAAAGGATTGGGTGGTAATTATAAAGTACAGCATCATACAGAATTTATTGCCGAACTTTTAGCTAAAGGAAAGCTAAAAATTACTGGAAATTTAAAAGGTACAAGGGTAACTTATCATGATCCTTGTTACTTGGGTAGAGCCAATAATGTTTATGATGATCCTAGAAAAGTATTAAAATCATTAGGGTTAGATTTAGTGGAAATGAAAAGAAATAAGCGTAAATCATTTTGTTGTGGAGCAGGCGGGGCACAAATGTTTAAAGATCCGGAAAATGGTTCGCAAGACATTAATATAAATCGTACTGAAGAGGCTTTATCATTAACTCCTGACATCATTGCAACTGGTTGTCCATTTTGCAATACAATGATGACTGACGGTGTGAAATCAGTAAATGAAGGAGCTGCTGAAGTAAAAGATATCGCTGAACTTATTGCAGAAAATATATAATGTTAGTTGATTTTAATACCTTACCAGAAGAATCAAGAATTTGGCTATATGCTGCTGAGATTGCTTTAAGCAAAGACAATCAAAACTATATTCTTAATGTTATTTCAGAACATCTAAAGGATTGGAATGCACATAAACAGCCTTTAACTGCCGGAGTTACAATTTTACAAAATCATTTTATTATTATTGCTTTGGATGAAAGTAAACACAGAGCAAGTGGTTGTTCTATTGATATACTTCAAAAATCAATTCAAAAAATTGAAAAAGAGCTTTCTATTTCTTTGATGAATCGCTTAAATATATTTTGTAACATAGAAGGTGAGATAGTTTGTGTTCCTTCTTTTGAATTGGAAAGTATTGCAAAAGCTGATACTTATTTTTATGACCTAACTATATTTAGAAAAAGTGGTTTGAAATCTTACTTAAAGCCAATTTCTGAGGGTTGGTGTGCAAATTTGGTGTAGATTAAATAATTGCTTTCCTAATCTTCACTAACTTTGTAAGTAAGTCTTCTAAATTACCTAACTGAAGCATATTTTCTCCATCTGATTTAGCTTTTCTTGGATCTGGGTGAGTTTCCAAAAAGATACCGTCAACTCCTGTTGCAATACCTGCCTTAGCAATTGTTTCAATTAATTCAGGTTTTCCACCCGTTATTCCACTGCTCTGGTTAGGCTTTTGTAATGAGTGTGTTATATCTAAAATTACAGGAACGCCAAACTTTTGCATAGCTGGGATGCCTCTAAAATCTACTACCATATCTTGGTAGCCAAACATGGTTCCTCTGTCTGTTAGCATTATTGAATTATTACCACTTTCTTTTATCTTTCTGACTGCATGATCCATGCTTTCAGGGGAAAGGAACTGTCCTTTTTTAATATTTATTACTTTTCCTGTTTTTGCTGCTGATACTAATAAATCAGTTTGCCTACACAAAAATGCAGGTATCTGCAATACATCAACATATGCTGCTGCAATAACAGCTTCTTCTACAGAATGAATATCTGTTAATGTAGGTATATTAAAGTGTTCTCCTACCTTGTTAAGGATTTCTAATGCTTTAGTATCCCCAATACCAGTAAAAGAATCTAAGCGACTTCTGTTTGCTTTCCTATAACTTCCTTTAAAGATAAACGGAATTTCAAGTTTATTGGTGATATTAAGGATTTTTTCAGCAATTTCCATAGCCATTGCTTCACTTTCAATAGCGCAGGGTCCTGCAATTAAAAAGAAGTTTCCACTTTTTTGGTGCTTAATTTTATTGATTTTTAATAGCATATTAAAATTGTAATTTAATGTTAAAATAAATGCTTACTGCTTGTGCTTTACTGCTTTTTAATACATCTTCTAAATGATAGGTTCCTATAGTTAAATTATGTTTTTTTCCTTTTGATAAGGCTAATCCTAAATTAGTGTTTGAGCTGTAGCCGCCATGACTTAACGTAGTTATAACATCACAGTATTTCGCAGTGTAAACCGATTGTATATAGTACAAAGGAATAAAATTAGATTCCCTAAAACCTTGTCCTATTTTTTTAAAGGATAAAGGTGTATTATCTAAGTAGGGTTGCCATTTCCCTTGTATTCCTAATGTATATTTATTTAAATATTTATAATCTCCATAACCACTAAACTTAAAATTAAATGTAGCTGGAATGTAGGATTTGAATGATTCATTGTTTGTTCTAAGTACATCATTCTCTATATTATTCTCATTAATCAAGGAATCATTAAAACTAAAGATATCTTCAATCTCAATTGCTGAAAAAGTGAAGTTACTGTCAGCAGATAAAGTAATAGAAGTTGGGTCCCAAATAATAAATCCTAAATCAGAAAATGAAAGGTGTATTGTATGCTCTTTAAATTGAAATTCTGTACTTAAACCAAGGGATAATCCATTCCCATTATTTTCAAATGGATTAAGTAAAGCTGTGTCAGTTGCAAAGGCACTCATATCATAAGCAATATCTAATGAAGTACCAAAAGGTGCTGTGTATAAACTCCCCTTTTCAATAATATAAGAAAGGTGATGATTACCTGATAAATAGGAAACAGAAGTGCTTACTTTTACTTGCTTGATGCTTGTTCGGTAGGTAAATGTGTACTGCTGAAAACGATCAGCTCTTATACTAGTTTCTCCAAAATCAAGAATCTTGTTCTGATAATGAAAATTACCTTCAAAAGCTAGGCGTAATAAATCGTCACTAAAGCTAGTGTTTAAGATGTTCCTGTCTGCAAAGCTAAAACCAAAAGTACTTTTATTTCTCTCAAAAGTATATTTCAGTCCATTGCTGATTTCAGAATATAATACATTATTATTATTTCCTCTAGAATTTATCCAATTTGTTTTTATGCTATCCGTAATATGACCACCATAAATCATGGTGTTTAAGAAGCTTTTATCCAAGCTACTGCTCTCAAAAAGTAGGTTAGTATTCCATTCAATACTATGATTATTTACATCATTTTGAGCTAATAAAATATGTGGAGTACTTAATAAGATGATAAGTAATTTTTTCATTATTCGATTAGAGTAGTACTGAATTTAGCACTTAAGATTATATCTATAGTGTAGTTGTCGTAAATACGAACAAAATCAGTTTGAGATTCTGTATTAAAAACAGCTAAACTTTGTATTTTACTAATTCTCAAGAAGTCAGTATTTTTAATTTCAATAACTGATGTTCTGTTTTCTGTTACATTGCCTTGAGTATTAGTTATAGCTGCAAGTATCGTGTTATTGCTAATTAGAGTGTCTATTATTTGATTTTCATCATTTAAGGCAACTAAGATTAATTTAGCTTCTAGAGGTAATCCGTTTTCAATGTTAATATAGAGCACTTCAATTTCCTCAATATTATCTATTTCTAAGTCACTTATTTTACTTAACACAAGGTTGTTTGCTATAAAACTAAGTGGTATTTCAACCCCTAAATTAGCTTTCATAGGTTGTTCTATATATAAGAAATCAGCTGTATTTGCTTCACCGTTTGGGTTTAAATAAATGGTAGAATGCGTTGTTAATTTATTAGGAAATATCTCAAGTAGCTCATCTGCTTCCAAAGTAATAGTGGTATTAGTTGGATTTATTGTTCCATTACTATTTAGGGTAGCTCTTTTTATGTAATGCAGTTCAGAATTATCAATTGCTGCGCTTACAGTTGTTGTAATATTACTGGCACTTAAATCATTAATTACAAGTGCCGCATCAGCACCTATATAGTTCACTACTGCTATACTTATTTCAACTTTTTTAAGATTTAGCATACCTGATGAAACAAAATTAAAAACATCAGTATCAATATTTTCTGGAGCGTTCTCTATAGTGTCTTGACCAATATATCCTATTGCATATTCAGGAGTAAAACTATATTCATTAAAAAGATAAAAGCTATCTACTTTATGTATGGTTTCAAGTTCTCCAGTTGAATCCAAATAAGCTTCAAGTGTTGCGTAAATAGTATTAATTGTATCACCACCTTCCCTGTCGTTTTTACCTGTTAAGTCCATAGTGTATCCACTAAAATTAAAGACAAACTGTGTCATTACACCATTGCTATTTGGAGGTACTTTAACACTAGTTCTAAACGATATTCCATTTTTTGATAAAGATGGAATAGCATATATTATTGTTCCTGTATCGGGTAATGTGCTTAGTACATTTATAGCTACTGTCCCTTCCTTTATTCCTATTTCTGTTAATCTTGCTGATCCTAGTTTAAATGATTGCTCTACATTTTCTTCATGTAATAATTGGTTAGGAAAATAGGCGGTAGCTTCCATTATTTGTATTTCAGTAATTGATATTTTAGTTGTTATTGCATCTGAGTAATTGATAGTAACTTGCCCGTTACTTGATTCAATATCCATATTATTGATTATTCCAACCATTTTATGATCTAAGGTTTCTCCAGCGATGGAAATACTTTCAGTATAGCTGCCTCCACTTTCAATTATAGGAGTAAAAAAAGTACCTATTAAATTCAGATTTGTAGCGTTATATAATGAAAAGCTTACATTAGAAATATCTGTTGGATAGCCATTTGTAAGCTTAAGATTCAACATTCCATTATAAAGTGTCATGGTTTCAAAGTACTCGCTGGCATCAATAGGAATAGTATCATTCTGTACTATTCCTGTAATATTAGGGATTTGTCTGTCTTCCCCATCAGGAAATAAAATTTCACCTAAAGGCAATTCAGTAATTACGCTACCTATTGTAATAATTTGCTCAATAACTACATCATTAAAATTAACTGAATCAATTCGTATTGACTTTTCTTCTGATTTTGTTTCAAGAGTAATTAAGGAATCATAATTTATATTTAATAAATCTTGTTCGTAAATTAAAGAGATATAACCTTCTTCATTTTCAACTATATTAAGGTTTGAATCTGACAATATATCATTGATGTTCATTTGAAAATGGGCTAAAGGAACAATCATATCAACATCCCAAGTTGGTTTTTCTAATTCATGCTTACAAGCTAAAAGCAAAAGGGTGGTTAATGAGACTAAAAGTATTTTTTTCATCTTTCAAAGATAGCTTTAATATTTATATTTTCCTTTCCAAAGATGTTTCAATCCTTCTTTAAAAGCATTTTCTTTGCTATTATTTGCTGGCTTGTAAAAAGAATTTCCAATTATTTCTTCTGGTAAAAATTCTTGGCTGTTTGTTGATTTATTGTGTGAGTACAAGTAATCATTTCCATATCCTAATTCCTTCATTAGTTTGGTTGGAGCATTACGCAAATGTAGTGGGATCGATAAATCTCCACTAATCTTTACTTCAGCTTGTGCTTCATTTATTGCCAGATAAGCTGAATTACTTTTTGGTGAACAAGCTAAATAAATTACAGTTTGAGAAAGTGTGATTCTTGATTCAGGATAGCCAATTACATTAACTGCCTGAAAGCAATTATTAGCAATAACCAAAGCTGTAGGATTTGCGTTTCCAATATCTTCTGATGCTAAAATAAGAATCCTTCTTGCAATAAATTTCACATCTTCACCTCCCTCAATCATACGAGCAAGCCAATACACTGCTCCATTAGGATCGCTTCCTCTAATAGATTTAATAAAAGCAGAAATGATATCATAATGCTGTTCTCCATTTTTATCATAACGAACTATATTTTGTTGAGCTTTTTCTAGTACCAAATCATTAGTGATTATTATTTCAGTGCTGTCAACAGAACTGACCACTAGCTCAAATATGTTTAGTAATTTTCTTGCATCACCTCCTGAAATTTGCATTAGGGATTCAGTTTCCTTTAAGGTAATATTTAATTTGCTTAAAATTTCATCTTCTGTTTTTGCTCTCTCTAGTAAGTCTTGTAAATCATCTCTTGATAAAGATTCTAAAACATAAACTTGAGAGCGTGAAAGTAGGGCTGAAATAACTTCAAAAGAAGGGTTCTCTGTAGTTGCCCCAATTAATGTAATAACTCCTTTCTCAACCGCTCCTAAAAGTGAATCTTGCTGAGCTTTACTAAACCTATGTATCTCATCTATAAATAGAATTGGAATATCTTTGCCAAATAATCCCAAAGAAGAAGCTTTATGAATAACTTCTCTTACATCTTTTACTCCTGAGTTAATTGCTGAAAGAGTGTAGAATGGACGATCTAGTTCATGAGCAATTAGGTTAGATAAAGTTGTTTTTCCAACACCTGGTGGCCCCCATAATATCATTGAGGGTATAAGCTTATTGTTTATTGCTGTTTTAAGAGTTCCCTTATCACCAATTAAATGTTTTTGTCCAATAACTTCTGATAGTTTTCTTGGGCGAATACGTTCTGCTAAAGGTATATTTTGCATGCTAAGTGATGCTTTTTATCAATCTTAACTTGTGAGTATGAGAGCCAATTTCAGAATTGAATATTCCTTGTTGATCAATTCTATCGATTCTCACCTTTCCTGATGCATGAATTATATGATTCTCCTCTAATATGATTCCAACATGAACAATTTCCCCGTCTTTATTATCAAAAAAAGCTAAATCTCCAGGCTCTGATTCATCAACAAAACTTAAAGTTGTTCCTATATTTGCTTGCTGGTATGCATCTCTAGGTAAGTTAATTCCTTGTAATCGATAAACCATTTGTGTAAATCCTGAGCAATCTATTCCTAATGGAGATCGGCCACCCCATAGATAGGGAGCATTAAGATACATTAAAGCATTTTCTATTATTTTTTTTTTCTGTGTAAAACCAGGAGTAGTAAGTCCATCAAACTGGTACATTTCATTTTTTATAAGTGCATGTCCACTTTTGTAATTAGGTAATATGCTTCCAATAACAATAGGTTGATGTTGATTCTTAGTTATAATATCCAGGATATCTGTAGTAATTGTTGGAATATCTTTGTCTAATTGCTTGTATTCTTCTTCCGATATTTCTATCCATTGTTTATTGCATATCCAACCCTCATAGTTGTCATGTGCTAAGCGTATTCTACTCCATTTCTTTCTATAATCCAGTATCTTAAAATGTTCGCCAAAAATAATTTGGTTTACCATTTCTGATTGGTCAGCGGCCTCATTCCTCACTGGTATGATTGAAAGATTTGAAATTCCGTATTGCATTTATTTTTTATATGAGATTTTAAATAACATCTAATTTAATAATTCAATTACCATTGCTGAGGCGCCACCACCTCCATTACAAATTCCAGCAGCACCAATTTTACCACCGTTTTGTTTTAATACATTTATTAAGGTAACAATAATTCTTGATCCCGAACTACCTAGTGGATGACCAATAGAAACTGCCCCACCATTTACATTTACTTTACTTGCATCCAAATTTAAAATTTTTATATTGGCTAAACCAACAACTGAAAAGGCTTCATTTAACTCAAAGTAATCTACGTCATTTGTAGTTAAACCTGCTTTCCCTAAAGCAGTAGGTAATGCTTTTGCCGGTGCTGTAGTAAACCATTCTGCTTCATGTGCAGCATCGGCATAACTTACAATTTTTGCTAATGGAGTTAAATTTAGTTCAGCTGCTTTATCCTTACTCATTAATACTAGGGCAGATGCACCATCATTTAGTGTAGAAGCATTGGCAGCAGTTATTGTACCTTCTTTATCAAATACTGGTCGTAAAGCTGGAATTTTTTCCATTTTAACGTTCTTATATTCTTCATCTTCACTAATTATTAAAGCATCACCTCTTCTTTGTGGTACTTCAACGGAAACTACTTCATCAGTAAATTTACCTTTAGCCCATGAGTTTGTACTTCTGTTATATGATTCAATTGCAAAAGCATCTTGTTCCTCTCTTGTGAAGTTCATTTCTGTAGCACATTTTTCTGCACAAACACCCATGTGTACTCTATTGTATACATCTGTTAATCCATCTTTTACAAGACCATCAATCAGTTTCATATCACCTAACTTTTGACCTGTTCTTCCTTTGTCGAAATAATGGGGAACGCTGGACATGTTTTCCATTCCACCCGCGATTACAACATTATTGTCTCCACACTTAATAGATTGTGCTGCAATCATAATAGACTTCATTCCTGAAGAACATACTTTGTTGATAGTTGTACATGGAACATTTTGTGGAATTCCAGCAAATATAGCTGCTTGTCTTGCTGGAGCTTGACCTAGGTTAGATTGTAACACATTACCCATAAAAACTTCATCAATATCTGATGTTGTTATACCTGAATTTTCTATTGCTCCTTTAATAGCAATAGCACCTAATTTTGTAGCTGATACTGATGATAAACTCCCTCCAAAACTACCCATTGGGGTACGCACTGCCGATACAATTACAACTTCTTTCATTTTTTGTTTTTTTATGAATTTTTATTTGGTGCGAATTTATGTAAATTATACTTATTTTCGCTATTGATATTAATACATCTATGAAAAACATACTTATTAAAATAAGAAACAATCATGAGCAATTGTTTCGTATCTTTTTATTTCTTTTATCTCTAGCAGTTATAGTTTATGTTTTTCCAAGGCAAGCAAAATTCAAGTATGAATTTACTAAAGGTAAGCCCTGGATGCATGAAACAATTATTGCTCCTTTTGATTTTTCAATCTTAAAAACAATAGATGAAATAAAAATTGAACAAGAAATTATTCGCTCAGAACACACACCAATTTTTAATTATAATTCGGATATTTTTCTGATAAAAGCAGAGGAGTATATTAATCAGTTTGAAGAAAAATGGGTGAAAGATAAAAATGTAAAAAAAGAAGATAATTTTACTTTTTTCAACCTTTTTAAACAAAAAAGTATAGATAATACTACAAGAAAGCACAATTTAGCTGTTTTTGGTTATGATAAATTACAAGCAATTTATGAAATAGGAATTGTACAATTGCATTCAGATTTTGAATATAAAAGAGAACTTAATATATTGTTGAAAAAAGGTGGTGTCGCTGAAAAAATACCAATTAAACAGCTCTTAAGTATTAGTTCATCAGCTAATGAAATTAATTTACTTCACAACAAACTTAATGACGAAGAATATAATTTTTTAGTTCCTCTTTTGCTTTCTTCTCTTGAACATAATATCACTTATGATAAATTAGCAAGTAATGCTTTGTTAGAAAGTGATTTGAAAAATATTAATGGAACATATGGGCTTATTGTTGCAGGACAGATTATTGTAAGTAAAGGTGAATTGGTCACAACTGAGCGTTATCAAAAATTACTTTCATTAAAGCAAAAGTATGAAGGAAAAAAATGGAATTTATTGGCCTATTATTTAGTGTTGTTAGGTCAAATTATTTTAGTTGGTTTATCATTATTAATTCTATTTCTATTTATTAAACAATATAGATTAGAGGTATTAAATAGCACTACCAAAATAAGTATGATACTTAGTGTTATTTTATTAATGGTAGTGATCGCTTCACTTGTTTTGTCATTTGATATTAATTATATATATACTATTCCTTTTTGTATTGCTCCCCTTATACTTAAAGCTTTTTTTGATGATAGAATTGCTTTATTTACGCATTTGATAACAATATTGATTATTGGATTTATAGTTCCAAATAGTTTTGAGTTTGTATTTTTACAACTAATTGCTGGAATTGTTTCTATCCTTTCTGTATTAAAGATGTACAAACGTTCTCAGCTATTTTTGTCTGTTGCTAAAGTTATAGCGGTTTATTTTATAATTTATATTTCTTTATCTATTACTCATGATGGCTCTCTTATTAATCTAGATTTTAGTGTATTAATTCAGTTAGCAATAAGTGGAGCACTTACTTTATTTGCTTACCCTATTATATTTCTTTTCGAGAAGATTTTCTCTTTGGTTTCTGATGTTTCTTTATTGGAACTTACTGATACTAATAGTGTTTTATTAAGAAAACTTTCTGAAGAAGCTCCAGGAACTTTTCAGCATAGTCTACAAGTAGCTAATTTAGCAGAGATGGGTGCATTAGAAATAGGAGCAAATGCTCTATTAACAAGGGCTGGAGCTATTTATCATGATGTAGGTAAATTGAAAAACCCTATGTATTTTATTGAAAATCAAAGTAGTAATTTGAATCCTCATGATGAAATAGAATTTGATGAAAGTGCTGAAATTATTATTAACCACGTTTTAGATGGAATAGAAATTGCTAAGGATAATAATTTGCCTGATGAGTTAATTGATTTTATTCGTACTCATCATGGTACTACCACTGTTCAGTATTTCTATAAGCAGTTTATTGCTGATTTTCCAAAGGAAGATATTGATGTAAAAGACTTTACTTACCCTGGCCCTAAGCCTTATTCTAAGGAAACAGCTATTTTAATGATGGCTGATTCTGCAGAAGCTTCCGCTAGAAGTCTTAAGAATCCAACAGCTGAAAATATAGATGTTCTTATTGAAAGAGTGATTAATAAGCAGATTGAAGAAAATCAGTTTGTTAATGCAGAGATTACTTTCAAGGAAATCACGCAACTTAAAAAACTCTTTAAGAAAAAACTTGTAAATATTCATCATGCAAGGGTGGAGTACTAGTATGATAAGATTTCTTTAATCTTATTACTTACCTTCTCTGCATTAGGCAACATTCTTGCCTCTAAAGTTGAGTTTAAGGGAATGGCTGGCAGATTCTCGGAACCCATTACATAGACAGGAGCATCTAATTGTTTAAAGCATTGCTCTTGTATTCTGCCTACTAAACTTTGAGCAAATGAATTGTTGTAAGGCTCTTCAGTAAGCACTAAACATTTTCCATGC
>CATIQX010000041.1 GCA_949531795.1 Cryomorphaceae bacterium
CCAGGATTGAAGGGGGTTACTGATAAGTATGAAAAAGAATGGTTAGTAAAATGGATTAGAAATTCTCAGGAATTAATAGCAAGTGGAGATGAGAGAGCAATAAAAATTTATGAAGAGTACAATAAGACAGCAATGTCATCATTTTATTTTTCAGATGATGAATTCTCGGACTTATTTGCTTACTTAGCTGCTCCTCCTGCTGAAGTTGAGCCTGTTTTAGTGACTAATGAGGCTGCAGTTGAGGGTGGAATTAGTACTTCAACAATAATAATGATTATTGCCTTAATTTTATTAGTATTAGTTTTTGTTTTATCTTCAGTAAAAAACAGCTTAAAAGAGAGTTTAGGACAAAATACAGAAAGTATTTCTGAGGCTTTAGTTGTACAAAAAAATATATTTCTTTCCAATAATGCTTTCAAGCTATTTATGGTATTATTTATTGCAATTGTTGTGTTTAAGTTTACTTATGACAGCTTGATGGGGGTTGGAGTTACTACTAATTATCAACCAACTCAACCTATTGAATTTTCTCACAAAATACATGCAGGAATAAATGGTGTTGATTGTAATTACTGCCATACTAGTGCAAGGAAAAGCAAGCATTCAGGGATTCCTTCAGCTAATGTTTGTATGAATTGTCATACATATATTAATGAAGGCGCTGTAAATGGAAAAGTTGAAATTCAAAAAATATATGATGCAATTGGTTTTGATTCAGAATCTAGAACTTATATTCCCGGCTATGAAAAGAAACCAATTGAGTGGATAAGAATACATAATTTACCTGACCATGCATACTTTAACCACTCTCAGCATGTTGTGGTTGGTGAATTAGAGTGTCAGGAATGCCATGGTCCAGTTGAGGAAATGGATGTGTTATATCAGTATTCAGAGTTAACTATGGGGTGGTGTATAGATTGTCATAGAGAAACAGAAGTTAAAATGGAAGGTAATGGCTATTATACTCACTTACATGAACAGCTTAAAGAAAAATACAAAGGTGAAGCAATTACAGTTGCTAAGATGGGTGGTTTAGAATGTTCTAAATGTCATTATTAATAAATTGCAGAGTATGAAAAATAATAAAAAATATTGGAAGGGCTTAGCGCAATTAGATAATAATCCTGACATTGAGAAGTTAGCTCACAACGAGTTTGCCGAGGAGTTACCTCTTGATGATTTTTTATCTGATGACTTGTCTAGTACTAATACTTCAAGGAGAGATTTTCTAAAATTTTTAGGCTTTACTACTGCTGCTGCCACTTTAGCTTCTTGTGAGGCTCCTATTGTAAAATCTATTCCATATCTTATTAAACCGGATGAAATAATACCAGGAGTGGCAAATTATTATGCAACTACTATTTATGATGGTAGAGATTATGCTAGTGTTTTAGTTAAAAATAGAGAGGGTCGTCCAATAAAGATTGAAAATAATAAAACTTGTACAAATGCTAGAGTTCAAGCATCTGTTTTGTCATTATATGATTCAGCACGTTTAAAGACTCCTTTAAAAAATGGCGTTGAGGCGGAATGGTCGTTGGTAGACTCAGATATAAAAGATCGATTATCTAAAATTAAGGATAAAAAAATAATTTTATTAACAGCTACTATATTAAGTCCTTCTATTATAAGTTTGCTTGATAATTTGTCTAAAAAATATAAAAATGTAGAGCACATCATGCATGATGCTGTTCCGTATGATGGAATTTTAAATGCAAATGAAGAATCTTTTGGTTTACGAGCAATTCCTAGTTACTATTTCTCTAAAGCAAATGTTATAGTTTCTTTTGGGGCTGATTTTATTGGTAATTGGCTTAACAATGACTACTCAACAGACTATATTTCTGGAAGGAATCCTAAAAAAGGAATAATGTCTAAGCATTATCAAATAGAAACAAATTTATCTCTATCAGGATCTAATGCTGATAAACGAATTGTAATAAAGCCTTCTGAGCAAAAAGTTTTATTATCTGATTTATATAGTTCATTATCTTCTGGATCAGTTCCAAAAGATAATAGGCTATCAGAAATAGTTAAAAAATTAAAAGCTAATAAGGGTAGTTCTATTATTATATGTGATAGTAATGATATAAAAACTCAATTAATAGTTAATGCAATCAATTCTATTTTAGGAAATTATGACCAAACGATGTCCATGACTATGCCATCGTATATTAGGCAAGGTAATACTGCTAAGGTCAATAACCTTATTAAAGAGATGAATAATAATGAGATTGGAGCTTTAATAACTTATAAGGTTAATCCAGCATATAATCTCCATAATGCCAAAGATTTTTCTAGTGCTTTATCTAAAGTACCTTTAACTATTTCATCTTCTCTCTATAATGATGAAACGGCATCGTTAATGGAATATGTTTGCCCAGATAATCATAATTTAGAAAGCTGGGGAGATGCTCATCCATCTTACAACACATACAGTTTGATGCAGCCAACTATTGCTCCTCTATTCAATACTAGGCAGTTTGAGGATACCTTACTGAAATGGTTGGATGGCAGTGATTATAATAGTTTCTTGTCTGATTTTTGGCGAAAAAGAGGAGTTAATTGGGAAAAGGCTGTACATGACGGATTTTTTAATATTAAAGATAGAAAGTCTAAAGTAACTAGCATTGCAAAATTAAATAAGAATGTATTATCTTCCGAAATAAATAATACAAATAAAATTGAGTTAGCCATATACGAAAAAATTGGAATAGGGGATGGTACTCAAGCAAACAATCCTTGGCTTCAAGAGTTGCCAGATCCAATATCCAGAGCATGTTGGGATAATTATATTACTATTTCTGCAGTAACTGCAAAAAACCTTAATTTAAAGAACTGGAATGTAGCAAATGGGGCTTTAAATGGTAGTTTAGTTAATGTAACATCAGATGATGTTATTATAAAAAATGTTCCAGTAATGATACAGCCTGGTCAAGCTAATAATACAGTTGGATTATCTTTAGGTTACGGAAGAATGAAGTCTGGAAAAGCTGCAAATGGTATTGGATTAAATGCATTCCCATTATTAAATTC
>CATIQX010000042.1 GCA_949531795.1 Cryomorphaceae bacterium
TCCTTTTGCAATCTGAATTTTACTTTTCCTTTAAGTGTAGGGTTTGCTTTTATGATTTCTTTTGCACAAGCAATAGCGTCAGCATTTACTTCAGAAGCAATAAAATTCCATTGGTATTCACTAATTCCAAGTATAGGATAGATGCAGTTTGAGCCAACGCCAATATCTAAGCAAGTAATATCATTATTTTCCCCCAATAAATCAGACATATAATGAATGTAATCTGCTCTGCCAGGAATAGGAGGGCATAAATTAGTGTCAGGAAAATCCCAGTTTTTTATTCCGTAATAATTACTTAAAAGTGCTTTGTTTAGTAGTTTTACAGCTAAAGGATCAGAAAAACGAATTGAATCCTCTCCGTATTTATTTGGTTTAATATATTTTTTTAATTCTGGAACTTCCTTTATTAGTTCCACCAAATCATATCGCTCCCTGTTCTTATTTCTTGGATGTAAATTAGCTTTAATCTTACTTCTTTCTGGGGTTTCCTTTTCTAGTTCGTTCATTTCTTAATGATTAACCTTTTTTTACAAATTCTGATTTTAGCTGCATTGAACCAAATCCATCAATTTTGCAGTTGATGTTATGCTCTCCTTCAGTTAAACGGATGTTTTTTACTTTTGTACCTGATTTCACTGGCTTTGGAGCACCCTTTACAGGCAAGTTTTTAATAATGATAACACTATCACCTGTTTGTAAGCGAGTTCCATTACTGTCCAATACTACCAATCCTCCTGCCATTTCTAATTCTTTAGGACTCCATTTATTAGCACATTCAGGACATGTATAGGAATCATCTCCTGTTGAATAACCATAGGGAGAGTCGCAAACAGGACAGGCTTTCATTTCTTCTGACATAATTTCTAATTTATTTTTGAATTCGTAATTTTCATAATCTCATCTTCTAAGGCACAAGCGTCATCAACTAATTGTTGTCCTCTTCCCAAAATATCTGCAACAAAGTCTTTATCCTCACAATCTCCACAATTAATTTTAACATTTAAGAAAGCACCAATTACAGCAGTTCGAGCACAAAGCGCACCAACTCCAGCATCAGTAACTGAGTTAGGGTTTCCAAAATCAGCCATAGCCTTCATTACTTCCATAGATTTGTAAGCAGTTTCCATAACCTTGAAAGGAGTAAGTATAGCGTATTGGGTTGCAACCTGTATTGCTTCTTGTCTTTTAGCTTTGTCTGCCTGAGTATCTTTTGGTAAACGGAAAGCGTCCATTATTTTATTAAAAGCATTGGTATCTTCATCTACTAAATCCAAAAGTGTGTTTTGGTAAGCCATTCCTTTTTCTGCCCAATCAGAGAATTCTTCCCATCTTTCATCCCAACCTCTTTTGTGTGCCGAAAGGTTAGCAACCATTGTACCCAATGAAATTCCCATAGCTCCACAATAAGCTGCAATAGAACCACCTCCAGGAGCAGGGCTCTCACTTGCTGTTTCATTAGCAAAGTCAGTAAGCGTCATATTTACTAGAGGCTTGTGGTTATTACTTTCTAGCATGTATTCAATTACTCTTTCTTGTGGGTCAAAAGGAGCTAGTTCATCTAATCCTAAGGTTTTGATAGCAATTTTTATGATTTCACTTTCGTGAATTCCTATTGATCGTTCTTGTTTTTTAAGAAAATGTTTTCCTGCATCAATCAATACTTTTTTAGGAACTAAGCCAACTAATTCTGAACCAGTAACTCTCATTCCTCTAGCGATTGAACGCTCACAGGTTTTATCGAATACTTCATGCAAAGGAGATATATTAATATTTGTAAGGTTATAGGAAATCTGAGCAACACCATACTCTTCAATATACCAACCAATTCCCTTTACTGATTTGAAAAGTCCTGGTTCTTTTAAAGGATTTCCATTTTTATCTTTCATTATATTCCCTGATAATGAATCACCTTCTCTTTTTATTCTTCCTGCTTCACGGATGTCAAAAGCTACTGCATTGGCCCTTCTTGTAGAAGTTGTATTTAAGTTGATGTTATAGGCTACTAAAAAGTCACGAGCTGAAATAGCTGTTGCTCCTGATTTTTCTACTGATTTAGTAAATTTAGCAGGACCAAAATCTGGTTTCCAATTAGGATCTACTAATTTTTTTGATAAACCTTCATATTCTCCTTTTCGGCAATTGGCTAAATTTTCACGCTTTTCTTCTTTTGCTGCTGCCTCATAGTGGTAAACAGGAATTCCTAGCTCTGTCCCAACTCTTTGCCCTAGTTTGTGTGCCCAATCTGCACACTGTTCCATACTAATATTAGCAATGGGTACAAGCGGACAAACATCAGTAGCTCCCATTCGAGGATGCTCTCCAGAATGCTTGCTCATATCAATCAATTCTTGTGCTTTTTGAATAAGTAAAAATGCAGCATCAATAACGGCTTGTGGTTGGCCAACAAAAGTAATTACTGTACGGTTAGTAGCTTTTCCTGGATCAACATTCAAAAGTTTTACGCCATCAATTTCTTCAACTATTTGTGAGATAATTCTTATTTTATCTGAATCTCTTCCTTCAGATATATTTGGTACACACTCTATAATTTGCTTGCTCATTTTTCTGTTTTTAGTATTGCAAACCTAAAGAAATAAATTGCTAAAAACTACAAACTAAAAACCAAAAACTATCTTACTTTTGTCAATATGGATAAACAAACTAAATTAGCATTGGAAAGTGGTGATATGCTACCCTTAATGGAAGCCTTTTATACGATTCAGGGTGAGGGGTATTATTCAGGTAAAGCTGCTTATTTTTTACGCATTGGTGGTTGTGATGTAGGTTGTCATTGGTGTGATGTTAAGGAAAGTTGGAATGCTGATTTACATCCGCCAACTAGTATTACTAACATTCTAAAAGGTATTGCTCAATACTCTGTAGACACAGTAGTAATAACTGGAGGTGAGCCATTAATGTGGAATTTGGATAAATTAACTGCAGCCTTAAAATTGAAGGGTTTAAAAGTGCATTTAGAAACTTCAGGAGCTTACTCATACACTGGTAATTTTGATTGGGTATGTCTGTCTCCAAAAAAGATGCAAGCGCCATTATCAGCAATTAAACCAATAACAAGTGAATTAAAAGTAATTGTGAATAATAAACATGATTTTATTTGGGCTGAACAGCAAAGGGAAGGTTTGAGTGATGATTGTAAACTTTACTTGCAAGCTGAATGGAGTAAGCGAGAAAAAATAATTCCAATGATTATTGATTTTGTAAAAGAAAATAAGGATTGGACTATCTCACTACAAAGCCATAAATACATGAATATTCCTTAATGAGATTTTTTATAATCATATTACTCTTGATTCCTGTAATTTCTTTTGCACAAACTAAGGATTATAAAAATTACGATAGAGCAGTAAAATATAATAATGAAGGAAATATTGTAAAAGCAATAAAATATGCAAATAAAGCGCTTGAGAAGGCACCAGATTGGAATAAACCTAATTTGCTGCTGGCTTCTATTTATGCCAATAACAACCAGATTGTACTTGCTGCAGATTATTTGTTAAAGGTTTATGATGTAAATACTTTTAATGATGTAAAAGGAATTGAGCAAGTTGCTGAACTTTTTTATAATAATGGTTTTTATAAGAAATCTCTTTATTATTCTGAGAAGATAATTTCAAATAATATTGAGGATCAAATATTTGCATCTAAAATTAATAGATATATTGAAAATTGCAATTTTGCAATTAACGTAATGAAAAATCCAATTAATTTTAATTCAAAAAATATTGGTGAGATTGTAAATACTAATATGACAGAATATGTAAATGCGATTACAATTGATGCTACAAAAATACTTTTTACAAGAAGAATTGAATCGAAAAAAATTCGTGACCAAGAGGATATTTTTGTTTTTGATATTTTAAGTAATACAGTAAGTCCATTACCTTTCAATACATCTCAAAATGAAGGTGCAATAACGGTTTCTGCTGATGGAACTATGTATGTATATACTGCTTGCGATAGGATAAATAGTATTGGTGGTTGTGATTTATACATTAGAGAATATTCTAAAGAAAATGGATGGTCTAAGGAGTATAATTTAGGTGCTAATATTAATACTAGTAAATGGGAGTCGCAAGCCTGTTTTTCTCCAGATGAAAAATATTTGTATTTTATAAGTAATCGTGCAGGTGGATTAGGAAAAGAAGATATTTGGAGATCAGAAATAACTAATAAAGGTTTTATGCCAGCTGAAAATTTAGGAATTAATATTAATACAAATCAGGCTGAAATGTCTCCTTTTTTGCATTCAGATAATCTAACTCTTTATTTCGCTTCTAATGGCCATATTGGTATGGGAGATGATGATTTATTTGTAAGTAGAAGACTTGATAACCAGCAGGAATGGGGTGTTCCTAAAAATATGGGTTATCCAATAAATACCCACAATTCAGAAAATTCTTTAATTGTATCTAGTAATGGTAAAACTGCATACTATACTTCTAATGTTAGTGGATTTGGAAAAGAAGATATTTTTCAGTTTGAATTACCCAAGAATTTACAGGCTGAGCAATTGGCCGATTTAGAAAAGGATATTATAACCAACAAAATAGGAGAGGAGGTAATACTTAAAAATGTAAGTTTTGCCAATAATTCTTATTCCTTACAAGAAAACTCTTTTTCTGAACTGGATAAATTGATTAATTATCTTAAAAAGAACCCAAATTTACATATTGAAATACAAGGACACACTGATAATGTTGGTAATGAATCAGACAACCAAATTCTATCTCAACAAAGGGCAAAAGTTGTATTCGATTATATAAGCGCTATGGTTAAAAATAAATTGACTTACAAAGGTTTTGGTGAAAGCCAACCTTTAGGAAATATTAGGAAAATTAATAGAAGAACTTCATTTATTATAATATACTAATTTTATAAATGTAGATTTTAATGATATCTATTAGAGTTTTCTTTTTTGAAAGTTAAATGCTTTTAACAAAATTTAAAAATACTTTTTTGTGAAGCTCTAAATCCATATTAGGTGAGAGTGCAACCCGTGCTATATAATCTTTGTCACTCTCTTTAGTAGTTCCTTGAGTAGATGTAGCTGGAATCGTCCAATAGCAGCCATTTAATTGCCCATAACTTACACAATATTTACTTTCATTAGGAATTTTTGTAATCATTAAATTAATTAATACATAATTTAACTTTCGCTTATAATCTTCTTTTTCCTTTGTGGAAGTTCCTTTTGTTGGTAAGTCTAAAGAAAATACTGATGGTGTAAAACCTTGATTAGCTAATTCTTCTGAAACAAAATTTATTTTTGCTTGAGGTAGGGTCTTGTTAATGAAGTTTACAAATTCACGTGTATTCTTGTATGCATCGCTTATCCTTCTATTCATTGATGGCATTTGTTTTGCTAATATCTCATATTGAAGATTAGTAGCTTCATTATCACAGATTTTTAGGTGCTGTTCTATTTTATCCATTAAAGACTCTGTTCTAGTATTTCCAACACAGTATCCAGCAGTACATTTCCCTCCACTTGGAAACTTAGAGCCACTAACATATGAAATAGTTCGAACATTTGCCAAAGCTTCGTTTTTACCCAAAAAGTGAACATTAGGACAAAAAGTTTGATCTAGTATGAAAACAGGATCAATTGCTAATTCTCCAGAAATTGTTTTGCGCTCTAAAGCGAGAACTTTCTCTAATTGAATCAAATTAGGAACTTCAACTCTTGGGTTAGTTGGAATCTCTGCTATTATAAAAGGAACAGCATCATCATTAGCAATTTTTTCTAAAATTATGCTAATACTGTCTACCATATTGTTACCACTATCTACTGATAAATCTATTATTTCAACATTATCTATACATGCAGCAACTCGTCTTGCTTGATCATTAGTTCCTCCATAACAATTTGGAGGAACAATAAATTTTATAGCTTTTCCTTTATGATTTATTAAAGCATCATGGACAAGCCCCATCATAATTGCGTACTGAATAGATAAACCACTAGAACCTACCACAGCTTTGGTATTCGTGCCAGAAATGGCTGCAATTGAATTTAAAACAAGTGTTTTATTTGATTCAGTATTATTATATTCAAAATTAGACTTATTTATAATTGAATTTAAACTAGCATGGCAATTAATTGGTGTCATTGCAATAGTTTCTCTTCTTCGCACATGCTGAATTTCTGAAATATAAGTTTCATTTTCTTCACCATTTACTAATAAAACACTTCCTAAATGGGAGTGTAAATTGATGAAGAAATCAATATCAACTTTAAGATCGATATTACTAAATTCATCTTTTTGTGAAATGAAAATTGAACTTCCATTAAACTTGGAAATATCTTTTTTATTCTCAATTTTTTTTAAATCAAATTTATAACCATAAATATTCTTTAATACTTCAAAATCTATAAAATTAGGTAATTCATCTTTATAAAAAATTTTAGTTTTTTTATTAGATAATAAATTTTTTCTTAAAATTCCTAAAATTGGAATAGTCCTTGATGAAAAACTTATTACATTTTTTGGTTTTATATTATTTAAGTTAGCTATTGTCCATTCTAGTAAACAAGATAAAGGATGGCCTAATCGAATATAATCATAAGCAGTAGGCAGTTTACTTAATGACAATGATTTAGAGTTATTATTATTAAATAAGATTTCAAATTCATCTAGGAATTGAGTCTTAGCCAATTTTTCATTGTAAATATCTAATCTATGTGTTGTTAGATTTAGCCAACTTGATGGCATGTTAGTTAATATATCTTTAATAAAATTTAGCATTTTAGTATCTTTCATAGAATATGTATTTTGAAGTTATATTAATTAAAAATATCTTCTTTTCTTTTTGGTTGTTCAATACCTCTCCAGTTAAAATCTTTTAAGTAACGATTTTTTTCCTCTATATCTAAATAAGGTGTAGTAGTGGAAATAGGTCTAATTTCATAAGTAACCTCTATCAATTTATTTCCCTTAAAGTAGAGAACCAAATCTGAGCATTCAGAATAATTAAGACCTATTTTATCTTCAGTATTTTCATCTTTAATAATAAATATACTTTGTCCATTGCCTTTTACATCTATACGTCTCATTTTATTATTTGTAAAATAAGCGATCATATTCTTTCCTTTTATTTGGTTATAATCCAAAGTATCCTCTTTTGAAATAATCATAGGGTTAGGTTTTAAAAACATAAAAGATATTTTTCCTTTATGCACTAAAAATTGTAAGCTGTCAGCTGTTATTTGAAAATCATCTGACCATAGTATAGGATTTTTAAACATTTCAACTAATGAATCTGTAAAGTTGTAGCTTAAAGAATCACATTTTCCTTGAAAGTCTGTTTTAAAAAATTTTACTTTATCATGTGCTAATATTTTTTTTTCTCCTTCTTTCTGTTGTGAAATAAATTGTTTGGCATGCATAAATAAGGTGTCGCCTTCGAATAGTAGTTTTAGCATAGGATTTTCTCTAATAATCACTATTTCTTCTGATTCAAAATATTCAGCAATTCCTCCATAAACAGTCATATTTTCTATTGTATCAATAAGTTCAACATTACTAAATGCCTTTCCATATTGCTTATTTTTATTATAATATAAACTATCACCTTTTAATAAATAATTTTCAGTTTTAATATAAGAGTTTTCTCTAAATTGAGCTACGTCAGTTTTTGTATTATACCAGCCATTTTCACAATAAATAGTTTTGTTATTAGAAATAATTAAGGATGGGCCAAAAAAGTAAGTAATCTCATTATTAGAGTTATAGTGCATATTTTCAGTAAGTATTTTATAATCCTTATTTATTACAACTACTGAATCCTTAAAAATAAAACTATGAATATTTGAATGATATGAACCCCTCTTAGAATTAATTACTTTTTCATGATCAATAATTTTTCCTTGGTTTGGGTACGAGGCTATGTTTGTACTTAAATTATAAAGTATTTGCTCAGTTCTTAATGTCATATTTTTGTCAATAAGAACTACATCTCCCGTTATATCGGCTTTATTTTTTAAACCAAAATAGGTGAGTTTTTCTCCAGTAAGTGTAATACTATCTCCTTGATTAATTTTAATATCACCAAAGGCTTTCATTTTATTTTCAGAAATATAATGATGAGCAGAGTCACAAGTCATTATAGCGTTGTTGTGCAAGAAGGAAACATTACCAATTAAACGCCAATAATCAGGGTGAATATTTGCATTAGCAAATGTGTTGTCAGCATTTAAAATCTCTATTTTCTTACTTTCTTGAGCAATAAGCTTCATACTCAATAATAATAGTGAAATATGAAATAGAATTTTCAAATCTTATCTGTAAAGTGTTTGCTTTCTATCGGGTCCAACTGATACTATTGTAATAGGAGTTTTTAAAACTTCTTCTAACCAAGCTATATAGTTATGAACCTCTTTAGGAGCTTGTGATAAGCTTTCCAATTGCATTAAATCCATATCCCAACCGTTTAGTTCTTTATAAATAGGGGTAAGATTTTCATTATCTTCAAATGGCAAGTAATCAATTTGCTTTCCATTCAATTCATAGTGAGTACAGGCCTTAATTGTGTCAATTCCTGACAATACATCAGCTTTCATCATCATTAACTGTGTTACACCATTAATGTTAATTGCATATTTTAAGGCAGGAATATCAATCCAACCACATCTTCTTGCGCGTCCAGTAGTAGATCCAAATTCATTTCCTACTTTTGCTAATTTATCTCCAATTTCATCAAACAACTCTGAGGGAAAAGGGCCGCTACCCACTCTAGTACAGTAAGCCTTAAAAATTCCAAATACTTCTCCAATTTTATTTGGAGCAATTCCTAAACCTGTACAAGCACCGGCGGTAATTGTGTTAGATGAAGTAACAAAAGGGTAGGATCCAAAATCTATATCCAATAATGCGCCTTGAGCACCTTCAGCCAATATCTTTTTATTATTTTTTAAAGCATTATGTATATAGTGCTCACTTTCAATGTGATCAAAACTTTTTAGGGTGACTAATGAATCAAACCAATCTTTTTCTAATTTTTCTAATTCATATTCAAAGTCATAAAAATTAAGTAACTGAATATGTTTTTGTTTTAACTTTTCATATCTAGTATTAAAGTCTACAGCAGAAATATCACCAACTCTAAGTCCATTACGGCCTGTCTTGTCCATGTAAGTTGGACCAATGCCTTTTAAAGTAGAACCAATTTTTTGTTTTCCTTTTGCCTTTTCACTAGCAGCATCTAACAGCTTATGAGTAGGTAATATAAGATGTGCCTTTTTAGAAATCAATAACTCTGACATTGGAATTTTAAGAGCTTTAATATCAATTATTTCTTTTTCAAAAATTACAGGATCAATTACAACACCATTTCCAATTAAGTTAACAACTCCAGGATGAAATATTCCTGATGGAATAGTATGTAATACATGCTTTATTCCGTCAAATTCAAGAGTATGACCAGCATTTGGTCCACCTTGAAAACGAGCAATGATGTCATACTTTGATGTTAATACGTCTACTATCTTTCCTTTTCCCTCATCTCCCCACTGGAGTCCTAATAAAACATCTGCTTTCATTAATTATTTTGAAATTACTAGTTATTTATCTTTATTTGACACTCCTGACATAAGCCATATAAATTAAGTGCATGTCTACTTATTTTAAATTTCATGCTTTCTTCAATTACATTCTTAATTCCCTGTATTGTAGGGTCGCAAAACTCTATTACCTTATCACAACTTGTACATATTAAATGATCGTGCTGACGATTAGAATATGATTTTTCGTATTGTGCTTGTGCTTTACCAAATTGATGCTTTCTAATCAAATGACAATCTATTAAAAGTACAACAGTATTATAAAGTGTAGCGCGACTTACACGATAATTTTTATTTTTCATTTGAATATACATTGACTCAATGTCAAAATGACCTTCAAACTCATAAATTTCTTTTAGAATTGCATAGCGCTCAGGTGTTTTCCTTTGCTTGTTAACATTTAGATATTCAGTAAATATCTCTGTAACTGTTTCAATTATATTTTTGTTTGACACAAATAATTTATTAAGAAACAAAAATATAAAAAATTGGTATTTAGTTAAGGTAAATACTTAATAATGATTGAGAAATTTAGTTGTGTTTATAAGTTCGGGTAATTGAGGTAATAGCTTCGACCTTTTGGAGTTTAGTAGTTAGATCTTTTAGGAATGCAACATTATGTACTTTTAAGGTTATAATTCCTTCAAATACGCCATCATCACTTGTTATGTTTATTGATTTTATATTTACATTCATTTGATTAGATATAATCTGAGTGACTTTGTTCATAAGCCCTAAACTATCTATTCCCTTAATGTTTATTGTAGCAATAAAATCAATTTCATCTTTGTTAACCCATTTAGATTTTAGAATTCGGTAAGCATAATTCGCTCTTAACTGTATCGCATTTGGACAATCTGACCTATGAATTTTTATACCGTCGACAACGGTCAGAAATCCAAATATAGAATCACCAGGAATTGGGTTACAGCACTTTGCCATTGCATAGTCCAATACTTCATCGTCATCATTAAAAACAATCAATTTTCTATCAACTTTAACTTTAGTTAGAAAAACAGGAGGGCCGTAGATCTTATTCTTGATAGTTTGATACCATCCCCTAGTTTTAAGTTTTGAAAATTGTTTTATTTCAGTATTACTAATTGCCCCAGTACCAAATCTAAAGTATAATTCTAAAGATGTGCCAGCATTAAAGTGTTTTATAAGCTCAGTTTCTGTTTGCTTAGAAAATTTAATTTTTAAGTGTCGTAATTTGCGCTCTGCAATTTCTTTTCCAATTTTAGAAATTCTTTTTTTATCTTCTTTTAAGGCTGATTTTATTTTTGACTTTGCTCTAGAAGTGATGACAAATCTAAGCCAATCCTTTCGTGGTCTTTGTTTACTTGATGTTATCACTTCTACTTGATTCCCACTATTTAATTGATGACTTAAAGAAACTAGTTTACTATTTACTTTTACACCCATACATTTTAGACCTACGTCTGTATGTATTGAAAAAGCAAAATCAAGAGCTGTAGCTCCTTTAGGTAAAGTTTTTAAGTCGCCACCTGGAGTAAATACATAGATTTCACCAGAATATAAATTTAATTTAAAATCATCTATAAAATCAATTGCATCTGTTTCAGGATTTTCTAAAAGTTCACGTATGTTATCAATCCATACATCTAATGAATTCTCCTTACTTCCCTCTTGTTTGTATTTCCAATGAGCAGCATATCCTTTTTCTGCAATCTCATCCATTCTTCTGCTTCTTATTTGTACTTCAACCCATTTCCCGTCATCGCCCATTACTGTAGTATGTAAAGATTCGTATCCATTGGCTTTAGAAGTAGAGATCCAATCTCTTAATCGATCTGGATTTGGTTTATAAAAATCAGTAACAATTGAATATACTTTCCAGCAATCCGATTTTTCATTTTCGGGAGTCGAATCAACTATAACTCGAATTGCAAATTTGTCAAATACATTATCAAAATTAACTCCTTTACTTACTATTTTATTTCTAATAGAAAAAATAGATTTTGGCCTTCCTTTGATTGAAAAATCTAAGCTATTCTCTTTTAGTTTATTTCTAATAGGTCTGCAGAATTTTCCAATATATTTTGTTCTTTCTTCTTTGGTTTCATTTAAGCCTACAGCAATTGCCTTATAAACTTCTGGTTTAGTAAATTTAAGACCTAAATCCTCCATTTCCGTTTTTATCGAATATAGACCTAGTCTGTGAGCTAATGGTGCATAAAGATAAAGTGTCTCTGATGCTATTTTTAGTTGCTTTGCTTTAGTCATAGCATCTAAAGTCCTCATGTTGTGTAGCCTGTCAGCTAGCTTTATCAATATGACTCTAACATCATCGGAAAGTGTAAGAAGCATTTTTCTAAAATTTTCAGCTTGCATTGATACATTTTTATCAAATACGTCCTGAATTTTAGTTAAACCATCAATTATTTTAGAGACTTTTTTGCCAAATAATTTTTCTATATCACTTAAAGTATAATTAGTGTCTTCAACAACATCATGCAAAAGTGCACATATAATTGAAGTTGTTCCAAGACCAATTTCCTTTGCTGCAATATGTGCAACAGCAATAGGATGATAAATATAAGGTTCTCCAGATTTTCTACGCATATTTTTGTGCGCTTCAACAGCGAGATTAAATGCTGCTCTTATTTCTTTTTTGTCTTCCTTATTTGTTTTGTCTGCACATGCACGCAATAGCGATTTATACTTATTAAGTATTTCCTTTTTTTCCTTTTCAAAATCAATTGGATGCATGATATAATTAAGCGAAAATAGGGTATTTATTCATCAATACATTTACTGATTTCTTAACATCATTAATTACAATTTCATTTTCATAGTTCATTATTACTTTATCAATTAATTCTACTATGTAAGGGATTGTTTCTTCATTCACACCTCTAGTAGTAATTGCAGGAGTTCCAACTCTAATACCAGAAGTTATAAAAGGAGATTGAGTGTCAAAAGGAACCATATTTTTATTTGCTGTAATGTCAGCGAGAACTAAAGCATTTTCCGCATCCTTTCCTGTTATATTTTTATTTCTTAGATCAATAAGCATACAATGATTTTCAGTTCCTCCTGAAATAATTTTATAATCTCTTTTTATAAATTCCTCTGCCATTAGTTTAGCATTCTTTAATACTTGTTTACTATAAGTTTTAAACTCTGGTTTTAAAGCTTCACCAAAAGCAATAGCTTTGGCAGCTATAACATGTTCCAACGGGCCACCTTGTGATCCTGGAAATACTCCTGAATTTAGAATTGCAGACATCATTCTAGTTTTTCCTTTTGGTGTTTTTAATCCCCACGGGTTTTCAAAATCTTTACCCATCATTATCATTCCTCCTCTTGGACCTCTTAAGGTTTTATGAGTTGTTGTAGTTAAAATATGACAATGAGGTGCAGGGTCATTTAGTAATTTAGCTGCAATTAGTCCTGAAGGATGTGCAATATCACCCAATAAAACAGCACCTACTTTATCAGCAATCTGTCTAAAACGAGCATAATCCCAATCTTGAGAATAAGCTGAACCACCACAAATAATTAACTTAGGTTGTTCAATAATAGCAATTTCTTCTAACTTGTTGTAATCTACTTTACCAGTAGACTGCTCAACATTATAGAATGAGGTAGTGTATAGTTTACCTGAAAAATTAACAGGAGAGCCATGTGTCAAATGTCCACCATGTGAGAGGTTGAATCCTAATATTTTATCGCCTGCATTTAAACAAGCTAAAAATACAGCTGAGTTGGCTTGAGATCCTGAATGAGGTTGCACATTTGCATACTCAACTCCAAATAATTCTTTAGCTCTATCAATTGCTAATTGCTCAACTTTATCTACCACTTCACATCCTCCATAATACCTTTTACCAGGGTATCCTTCAGCATATTTATTAGTTAAACATGAACCGAGAGCTTCCATTACTTCATCACTAACAAAGTTTTCTGAAGCAATTAATTCAATACCATTTCTTTGCCTTTTATCTTCTTTTTCAATTAAATCAAAAATTATTTGATCGTTTTTCATCTGATAATTTATTTAAATTTATATTTTCGTGAACGCAACAAATGTATATATTTTATGAATAGAATAAACGAACTTTTTGGAATAAAATACCCAATTATTCAAGGTGGTATGATATGGTGTAGTGGCTGGGAATTGGCCTCTGCTGTAAGTAATGCAGGTGGATTAGGCTTAATTGGCTCAGGATCAATGTATCCAGATGTTTTAAGGTTACAGATTAGAAGATGTAAACAGATGACAGACAAACCTTTTGGTGTAAATATTCCACTTTTATATCCTGATATTGAAGAGCATATAAGCATAATAATTGAAGAAGGAGTTAGAGTCGTATTTACTTCAGCAGGAAATCCTAAGAAATACACTTCAAGACTGCAAAAACATGGAATTAAAGTTGTTCATGTTATTGCAAATAAGAGGTTCGCATTAAAATCTATTGAAGCTGGAGTAGATGCAATTGTTGCGGAAGGATTTGAAGCTGGAGGACATAATGGAATAGAAGAAATTACCACAATGTGCTTAATACCTATGATTAAAGATCTAATTAATATCCCAATAATAGCAGCCGGAGGAATAGCTAGTGGTCGAGCTATGTTAGCTGCAATTGCACTTGGAGCTGATGCTGTGCAGATAGGAAGCAGGTTTATAGCATCTAATGAATGTTCTGCGCATATTAACTTTAAAAATAAAGTAGTTAGCGCTGATGAAGGAGAAACCGATTTAACTTTAAAGGAATTAACAGCAGTTCGTTTAATGAAAAATAAATTTTATAATCAAATACAAGAAGCTTATGCTAATAATGCTAATACAGAAGATTTAAAAATGTTATTAGGAAAGGGGAGAGCAAAAAAAGGTATGTTTGAGGGAGATTTAGAAGAAGGGGAGCTGGAAGTTGGTCAGGTTTCAGCAATGATAAATAAAATTATGCCTGTTGCTGAAATCATTAAAGAAATTACTGATGAATATGAGTTTGAAAGAATGAAAATAATATCTCTTAAAAACTTTAAATTATAGAATTTTTTAAATAATAAATGATATATCTCTCAACACAAGCGTGATGTAAAACTTAGTCATTTTTTTGATAATTTCATATTATTAATTTTTGTAAATTTGTAAAATTATAATTTAACAACATGAAAAAAAAACTCCTCTTCTTATTATTATCAATTTTTTCATTCAACTTATCAGCTTCTCATTTTGTAGGAGGCGAAATCACATGGGAATGTAATACTGATCCATTAAGTCCTGATTATGGAAAATATACATTTTTTTTAACGATTTATCAAGATTGCGATGGTATTGACTTTAATGGATCTTATGATATAACTGTACATAATCATCCATCTTTATCATCCATCAATTTGCCTCTTGTTTCTACAGCTGATATTTCTCCTACTGGAGTAGCAGGTTCTGTATCTTGTTATAATTGTGACAATCAGCCTTTTGGTCAGTTTGGAGCTGTAAAGCAATGGAGCTATGTTTCTGCGCCAATTATTATAACTGGAACTCCTCCTGTAAATGGTTGGCACTTTACATGGGGGTCATGTTGTAGAAGTGGTGCAATAATTAATATACCTAATGCTGACAGTGAAGATTGGACGGTAAGATCAGTTATGTATCCTTACACTGACCCAAGTGGAAACGTCTTTCCTAACGGAAATATGTGTCATGATAATTCCCCAATCTTTAAAGAAGAACCAAAATCGATATTATGTACAGGATATCCATTTTCATATAGTCATCTTGCTTTTGATGTTGAGCTTGATTCATTGAGTTACAGCTGGGCTGAACCTTTAGACGATAACTTCAATTATAACGCTGCTAA
>CATIQX010000043.1 GCA_949531795.1 Cryomorphaceae bacterium
CACAATTGTAAAAGTTTATACGGGAATTCTAATTCGTCCAGTATACTAGCAACATGGCCAACCATTAAATCTAAAGTTGCATATGATTTCTCAGGATGTTGAACTTGAACAATCTCTACTTTATCAAATTGATGTAATCTATTTAAACCTCTAACCTCTTTTCCGTAAGAACCGGCCTCACGTCTAAAACAAGGAGTATATGCAGTACACATAATTGGGAATTCCTTCACAATTACATCACGAAAAAAATTAGTTACGGGGACCTCAGCTGTTGGAATTAAATACAAATTATCCTCTGCAGCATGATGCATTTGTCCTTCTTTATCAGGTAATTGACCAGTACCAAAACCTGAGGCTTCATTCACTAAATGAGGTGGGAGATATTCAATATATCCTGCAGCAGTATTTTTATCTAAGAAATAAGCAATTAAGGCCCTTTGTAACTTTGCTCCTTTATCAATGTAAACAGGAAAACCTGCACCTGTTATTTTGTTTCCAAGTTCAAAATCAATTAAATTATAGTCAGTCGTTAATTCCCAGTGAGGCTTAGCACCTTTCATTAAATTTGGTATTTTTCCTACCTCTTTTATTGTTCTATTATCTGAATCCGACTTTCCTTCAGGTACAGAAGGATGTGGAATATTTGGTATCTGAACTAGAATGCTTTGAATTTCTTTTTCAAGTTCAATTTGCTTAGTTTGCAATGATTTTGATTCCTCTTTTATTAAAGATGATTCTTCCTTTAATAAATTTGCCTCAGCAACTTTCCCTGTTTTGTACATTTCGCCAATCTGCTTAGCAAACTGGTTTCCTTTTGCCAACAACTCATCAGATTTCTGTTGCGTAGCTTTACGTTCATCGTCCCTAGCAATTACGGAATGAAACAAATCAGTAACATCTACATTTTTCAGCTTAAGTAAAGCAATATAACTATCTTTGTTTTCTCTTATTTTATTAATGTGTAGCATCTTAATTCTTAGTTTTATCTATTAACGAAACAAATGTAAATAAAAAAAACTCCTGATTGCTCAGAAGTTTTTCTTAATTGTGAGTATAGTGCAATCCTTAGTTTACAACTTCATTTTCAACAGAAACATAGGATCTGTTATTTCTTTTCTTAGTAAATTTAACTTTACCGTCAGTCAAAGCAAATAAGGTATGATCTTTACCCATTCCAACATTTTCTCCTGGATTGTGTACTGTACCTCTTTGACGAACTATAATGTTGCCAGCAATGATGGCCTGACCACCAAATATTTTTACCCCTAATCGTTTACTTTGCGATTCTCTACCATTCTTTGAACTACCCGCTCCCTTTTTATGTGCCATTTTCTTAAGTTTTTATTTCTACTTATTATTCAGCTTTTTTAGCTGTAGTTTTTTTAGCTGTTACTTTCTTAGCAACAGTTTTCTTAGCTGGCGCTTTTTCAGCGGCCGGCTTAGCCTCTTTTTTTGGTGCCGCTTTTTTGGCAACCGAAGCCTTAGCATCAATTGTAAGTATTTCTAATTTTGTTAAATACTGTCTGTGACCATTTTTAACCTTATATCCTTTTCTTCTTTTCTTTTTAAAGACAATTACTTTATCGCCTTTCAAATGCTCAAGTACTTTTGCAGTTACTTTAGCTCCTGTTATAACTGGGGCGCCAACATTTACTGAACCAGCATCATCCAACAAAAGAACTTTATCAAAATCAATCTTTGATCCTTCTTCTGAGTCTAATCTGTGTACAAATATCTGCTGATCTTTTTCAACTTTGAATTGTTGCCCTGCTATCTCAACTATTGCGTACATTATTATTATTTTTTAAATATGGGCTGCAAAAATACACAATCTGATAAAATGAACAAAAAATATGCTACCTTTTTTGAACATCTTAGATTAGTAATCGTTTAAGAAACAATAATACTTATAAAAACCTAAATTTGCAACACAAAATAAAAACAATAAATGAAAGGAATTTTTACAATACTATTGGTGAGTATTAGTTTAACAACTATTGCACAAGAAAGATGCGGTACAGAAATTCACACTGAAAATATGATGAAAAAAAATGCTAGTTATGCAATAGCTAGGAATAAGGTAAATTTCCAAACTGAAAAATGGATTAAAAACCATCCTAATCATAGCGAAAAAACTATCATCACAATACCAATTATTGTGCATGTTTTATGGAAAACAAATACACACAATATTTCAGATGCTCAGATTCAATCTCAAATTGATGTACTAAATGAAGACTATAGAAGAGCAAATATAGATAAAATAAATACCCCAAATGTTTGGCAAACTATTGCTGCTGACAGTGAAATAGAATTTTGTTTAGCATCAACTGACCAGAACGGCAATCCAACAACTGGTATTGAAAGGATACAGACAACACACGGAAAATTTGGTATGAATAGTGATATTCACACTAGCTCAGCTGGAGGTGCAGACGACTGGCCAAATGATGATTACCTTAATATATGGGTATGTGATATCCAAAGTGGATTATTAGGATACGCAAGTCCCCCTAGTAATTGGATTGGTGATGGAGATGGGCTTGTAATTGGTTATCAATATTTTGGAAGAATCGGTAATGTTCAAGCTCCTTATCATAAAGGAAGAACTGCAACTCATGAAATTGGACACTGGTTAAACCTTGATCACATTTGGGGAGGATGGGGGAACTGCGGAAATGACCAGGTAAACGACACTCCTAAGCAAGAGAAAGAAAACTATTCTTGCCCAGCCTTTCCATTAAATCCAAATTCTTGTAACACTACTAATTCTAGTGGAGATATGTTTATGAATTACATGGACTACACTAATGATGCATGCATGAATTTATTTACAAACGGACAAAAAACTAGAATGCTGGCTGCCATAAACAATTATCGTTCGAATATGCTTTCTCATGACTTATGTAACACTAGTGTTGGGCTTTCTGAACAGATAAAAAACAAGAGAAAACTAATTAAAATTATTGATTTTTTTGGACGAAAAATTACAGAAATAAAAATAAATACTCCTTTATTTTATATCTACGATAATGGAACTGTAGAAAAGAAAGTGATTATTAAATAGTTTATTTATTACACAATAATGAAAGCCCAGTTATTTAATTGGGCTTTTTTTATTCACTAAATACACTCCACTGAGAATAATTACTACAGCTAAAATATGATGCATTGTAATATTCTCACCATCAAAAACCCCCCACAAAATAGCAATAATAGGAATCAAATAAGTAACAGAGGAAGCAAAGATAGCTGAAGACCTACTTATTAGTTTATTGAAAATTACAACAGCTGAAGAAGTACCAACAATTGCCAAAAGAGCGATATACAGCAATGCCTCTACACCTTGATCTGTTTGAGCAAGTATTAAAAAATCAGTATTAAAAATATAAAAAGCAGAAAGTGGACCAATAATCGAGAAAGCCAAAGCAGTAACTGAAAGCGCATCTATGCCCTGAAGATATTTCTTAATTACATTAATACTTATCGCATACATCACAGTAGCTAAAACAACTAATAGAACATAATTATTAATTTCAACCCCTCTTCCTGCACTAAATAGAGTAAGAAAAACTGCCCCACAAAGTCCAAGTAAAACTCCTGAAATATTTGTCTTTGAAGGTCTAGATTTAAAAAAGTAAATACCTAACAGTAGTGTAAATAAAGGTACTAGAGAATTCAAAATCCCAACTAGCGAACTATCTAACTCTGTTTGAGCCTTAGTGAATAAAAAAGCGGGGATACCGTTTCCAAAAAATGCCATTACAAAAATAGGGAAAATGTGTTTCTTACTTACTTTTTTAAATGCTTGAAATAAAAATGGAACTAAAGAAAGAAAAGCAATAAACAAACGTAAAGCAGCTACCTGAACATCACTAAAAACTAACAAACCCTTTTTCATCAAAATAAACGAACTCCCCCAAACAGTTGCAAGAAACAAAAGTGTTAGATAATTTTTAATTGATTTTTTCATAATATTTATTTGACGGCAAATATATGCTCAAACCAAATAGATTTTCAATTTTTTAAATGCTATTTTTGCAATCATGAATACCTCACAAAAAAGAGTAGTAATCTCTTGGCTCTATCTAGGACTTATTTTAGTTGGATTAATGATTATTATTGGCGGAATAACTAGATTGACACATTCAGGGCTTTCAATGGTAGAATGGAAATTAATTGGGGGAACAATTCCTCCTTTAAATGAAAATCAATGGCAGGAGACATTTACTAAATATCAGCAATTTCCAGAATATAAAAAGATAAACACTGGAATGAGTTTAAGCGAATTCAAATCTATCTTTTTTTGGGAGTATTTACACAGGTTATTTGGTAGACTAATTGGACTTATTTTCATCATCCCTTTTATTATTTTTTGGACAAAAAAATGGCTTGACAACTCTCAAAAAAAGAAATTAATAATCCTTCTTGGACTCGGAGCTCTGCAAGGGTTTTTAGGCTGGTTTATGGTGGAAAGCGGACTAGTTGATATTCCTGCAGTAAGTCATTATCGCTTAGCTACGCATTTATTAACAGCATTTACCCTCATGTGCTATATATATTGGTTAATCCTGAGCTTTAACAATGTAGAAAGACGTCCAAATCAAATAATCAACCGGCTAAGCAAATGGTTAATTAGCCTTTTAGTCATTCAGATTGTTTATGGCGCTTTTGTAGCAGGCTTAAAAGCTGGCTATTTAATACCTATAAAGGGTGGGTTTTTTGAAATTATATTTGGCTATAAATTAAGAAGTTCAAGTGATTTTAGCTTACTCGAAAACGGCTTTGATATTCAGGCTTTTCATAGAATTTTTGCTTGGGTTGTACTTGCAATGTCAATCGTAATTTACAATAAGTCTAAAAAAACTAACCTAAGAACTAATGGAATGCTAGTATTTGGATTAGTAATTACTCAGATTTCATTAGGGATTGCAACCTTGCTACTAAGGGTCCAGATTCATATAGCTACAACTCATCAATTTATTGCAATTCTACTTTTACTTTCAGTGATTCATCTTACTTATCTTTCCAGTGAAAAGTCTCAATCAAATGCTTAATATCATATTTTAGAAAATTGTTGACTGGTAATATAGAGTCATTTATTTCAGTATTGAAATAAAGAGCTCCTCTAAAAAAATGATTAACACTATCCGTTAAATAAAACTGAGTAGATGTAGCTGACATGCCATTATAATCGTACAATACCCCATATACTTTTAAAGAATCATTTACATAAAATTGCTCTGTAATAGCATCAGCTATTAAATTATGCTTGTATGCTAATTTTTGTGATTGCTCAAGATGCTCATTCAAATTATTTTCTAATAAAAAATAGGAGAGATATAATACTCCATTTTGAGTAGGGAAAACAATATCTATAAGGCAATTATCATTCTTTTTCTCTAAATGACTATATACAGGAACCTCAAAACCAAAAGGACAATTAATTGCTATTTCGACATATTCTTTTTGAGGAAAATCCAACTTAATAAGTGCTTTTGGCTTCGGTGTATAATCATTATCACAAGATAAAAATAATACGGATAAAAAAAGTAATAGTCTAATTTTCATCAATGCTAACTTTTAAGCGTTTTATTCTTCTTACATCAGCAGATTCAACCAATAATGTGTAAGGAGGAATCCTACAGCTTTCTCCTATCTTTAATATTCTTCCTTCAATTTCAAGTACTAATCCTGCCAAAGAATCTGATTCACCTTTAATTTCCTGAAAATAATCTATTTCCCCTTTCACTACTTTAAGGAAATCATTTAATGAAATTTTGCCTTCAAAAATAAAACTATTATCATCTAATTTAGAATAGATGTTCTCTTCCTCATCAAATTCATCATTTATTTCTCCGACAATTTCTTCTAAAACATCTTCTAAAGTTACAATTCCTGACGTACCTCCATACTCGTCAACCACAATAGCAATATGATTTTTCTTAAGCTGAAATTCTTTTAGTAAGTCATTAATCATTTTTGTTTCAGGAACATAATAAGGTATCCTACATAATTTCACCCAATCAAAATCATCATTTTGATCTAAGAAAGGAATTAAATCCTTAATGTACAGTATACCTAATACAGCATCAAACTGAACCTTGTATACAGGAATACGAGAAAAACCTGAAGATATAACAAGCTGAAGCACTTCTTTAAATTTTGTTTTATGTTCAATTGCTAACACATCAACTCTTGATTTCATTATTTCTTTAACATCCGTGTTTCCAAACTCAACAATAGATCTTAATATTCTTCTTTCATCCTCCTTACTTTCGTGTTCAGTAATATCCAAAGCTTTAGTTATTTCTTCAAAAGAAACCTCAGTTTGTCTTTGAGCTAAACGCTTATCAATAAAGTCAGTGAAGGAAACCAGCAAATAACTAAGAGGGGAAAATAACTTTTGCAAAAACAATAATGGCTTTACCATATTTAACGAAAATTCTTTTGCTTTCTGATTTGCATACACCTTGGGCGTAATTTCACCAAAAAGAACTAATAAAGTAGTAATAATTACAACTTGAAAAATAAATTCTAAAGACGATCCATCAGGAAAAGTAAATGCCAATGAAGTAAGATGTGCTGAGAAGACTACAATTGCAACATTAATAAAATTATTAACTATTAAAATAGTTGCTAAAAGTTTATTAGGTTTTTTTAATAAATTAAGAATTTCGCCACTTTCCTTTTCCAAGTCATCCAATTCGCTAGCACTTAAAGAAAAATAAGCAACTTCAGCACCAGAAATGAATGCAGAACAAACAATTAATAATAACACAAAAAATAAGCTACTAAGCACTTCTAAATTAAAAAAATGAAGCTCTACCTGACTAAAAATTGATAAAAATATAGGGACGGGAATCTCTTCCAAAATAGAAATTATTTAATTAAAATGGTAAATCATCTGACTTGTCATTAGTAGATGAAGGAGAATCATCTTGAGATTGCCTACCACCAAGCATGGTCATATTATCAGCTAATATTTCAGTATTATATCTTGTTTTCCCATCTTTGTCTTCCCACTTTCTTGTTTTAATTTTTCCTTCAACATAAACACTTGCGCCTTTCTTTAAGTATTTTTCAGCAACTTCAGCCAAACCTCTCCACAAAACTATGTTGTGCCATTCAGTTTGACTCACACGCTCACCTTCCTTGTTCTTGTAATTTTCTGTTGTTGCTAATGAAAAATTTGCAACAGCAACTCCATTATCTAAATATCGTACTTCAGGATCCTTTCCTAAATTCCCCACTAATATAACTTTATTAACTCCTGACATGACTATAATTTTTTATTTTAAAATCTTAAACAAATATATACAATTCTACACTAAGTCTATAGTCTCAAAATATTTTTCTGTTAGTCGAGAAACAGGAAATTCTAACAAGCTATTTTTAGAAATAAGTTCGTACTCTTCCAATGAAACTCTATTAGCTTTTATTCGCCAAAACTGAGCATGAATTTTCTGATGCGAAAGAACATGAATGAATTCATAAGAAACAGATTTAACATCAAAAGTTGAATTTAAAAATATCTTTTGCCAATCATTAGATTGCATAACTTGCTTCTCGTTCATTTTTCTTGTAAATTCTAAAAAAGGGAATTCATAAAGACCAGTCCAAATCCCTGATTTTCTTTTACCAAAAAAAATATCATCTTTTTGTTCAATTAATAAATAGTGTAAAAACCTATCTTTTATTTTGATTTTTTTTGATTTTACTGGTAATTGCGCAACGGAATTAGTAGCATAAGCAACACAAGAATCTTGCAAATGACAACTTGAGCAGCAAGGAGATTTTGGTTTACACTTTATAGCGCCAAATTCCATAATTGCTTGATTATAAATAGCTGCTTTTTTTACAATAAGCAATTCTTGTGCTAATTGCTGAAACTGCTTTTTGCCAGCTGAGGTATCAAAAGGAATGCTTACACCAAAGACTCTACTTAACACACGAATAACATTTCCATCAACAACAGCATATGGCATATCAAAAGCAAATGAGGTAATAGCAGCTGCAGTATAAATACCAACACCTTTTAACTTTAAAACCTCACTATAGTCTTTTGGAAATTCTCCTCCAAAATTATCTACAATATATTTAGCAGTAACATGAAGATTTCTAGCTCTAGAATAATACCCCAAACCCTGCCACATTTTCAACACCTTATCTTCGGGAGAATTAGCTAAATCCTCAATCTTAGGAAAAGCCTTTAAAAAAGCTAAGTAATAAGGTGTACCCTGTAAAACCCTTGTCTGCTGTAAAATGATTTCCGAAAGCCAAATATGATATGGATTATTAGTGTTACGCCAGGGTAAATCTCTTTTATTGTTTTGATACCAACTTACTAACTTATTTGAAAAATCCATAACTCTCTGAAAAATAAAACAATAAACTAAATAAAAAAGATAAACCCATAATTGCTGAGCTACTTTTTTTTAATATATTTGCAGGCTCAAAATTAGAGAAGAATTTAACATATAATAGAAAAAAAATGACAAAAGCAGAACTTGTTAGTAAAATATCAGAAAGAACGGGAGTAGAAAAGGTAACAACTTTAGCAATTGTTGAATCGATGATGAATGAAATTAAAGATTCAATTTCAGCTAATGAAGCTGTTTTTCTAAGAGGTTTTGGAACATTTAAAGCCAAGAAAAGAGCTGAAAAAACAGGAAGAAATATCAAAAAAAATACAACTATAATAATCCCTGCACACCATATCCCAGCTTTTAAGCCGGCTAAAGTATTTGTAGAGGAAGTAAAGAATAAAGTAAAATAAGCTTTAAAAAGCTAAAAAAATAAATTATGTCAGGAGCTAAGAAAAAGAAAAGATTGAAAATTGCTACTCACAAACGCAAGAAGCGTTCAAGAAAAAATAGACATAAAACTAAATAGATTTTAGTTTTACACTAGTTTCTTAAACATAAAAGTCATGAAATACGATCTAATTATCGATTCAAGGCCTTCTGAAGTAGTGATTGCCCTTTTACGTGATGGACTTCTAATAGAACTTCATAAACAAAAGCACGATAACAATTTTTCAGTTGGAGATATTTATCTAGGAAAAGTCAGAAAGACTGTTCCTGGACTGAATGCCTCGTTTGTAAATATAGGCTATGAAAAAGACGGTTTTTTACACTACCTTGATTTAGGACCACAATTTAATTCTTTCAAAAACTTCACTCGAAAAGCAATTGATAAGAAATTAAATACTGCCTCCCTAAAAAACTTTAAGAAAGAAACTAACCTTGAGAAAGATGGAAAGATAAATGATGCTTTAAAAGGTGGTGATTTAATACTTACACAAATCTCAAAAGAACCAATATCAACTAAAGGCCCCAGGCTAACTACTGAGATTTCACTTGCTGGAAGATACATGGTTTTAATGCCTTTTTCTGATCGAGTCTCTATTTCACAAAAGATTGCAGATCCTGAAGAAAAAGCAAGATTAAAAAAATTAATCAGAAGCATAAAACCCCATGGATTTGGAGTAATTATCCGCACAGTTGCTACTGGTAAAAAAGTAGCAGAATTAGATAGAGATTTAAAAAATCTATATAAAAAATGGCAGATTATAAGCAAGAAACTAAAAGATGCACAACCTAACACCAAAATATTAGGAGAACTTAATAGATCAGAAGCAATACTAAGAGATTTACTAAGTTCAAAATTCAATAATATTCATGTAAACAGTACTGAAGTTCAGGAAGAGTTAAAAGAATATCTTTCTCGAATTTCTCCTGAACAAGAAAAGATTGTCTTATTACACAAAAAAGAAACTCCAATCTTTCAAGAATTTAATGTCACCAAACAAATAAAAGGTGCATTTGGAAAAAATGTAACTATGAAAAAAGGAGTTTACCTTGTAATAGAACATACAGAAGCACTTCATGTAATTGATGTTAATAGTGGTAAAAAAGTTGACTCAAATAAAGATCAAGAAGCAAACGCTTTATCCGTAAACTTAGAAGCTGCAGAAGAAGTAGCAAGACAATTACGCCTTAGAGATATGGGAGGCATTATTGTTGTTGATTTCATTGATATGAAAAAAGAGAAGAACAGGAATCTCTTGACAGAAAAAATGAAGGAAGCAATGAGCACTGATAAAGCAAAACATAATATTTTACCTCCTACTCGTTTTGGTTTAGTACAAATAACAAGACAGAGAGTTCGCCCTGAAATGAATATTGATACTCAAGAAAATTGCCCAATGTGCTCAGGTAACGGGAAAATTGATTCTAGTTTATTACTAATTGATCAGATTGAAAATAAACTTCACAGTTTAACTGAATCTCATAAAGGTAACATACACATTTCAACACACCCTTTTGTAGCAAGTTACATAAATAAAAAGGAAGGCTGGTTTTCTACTTCCATAACTAAGCAATGGAGCAACAAGTTTGGAAGGAAGATAGATATTACTGCTGATGAGCGTTTACACTTACTACAATACAGCGTAATAAAATAATTTAATTTTTTTCAGCTGTTATAATTCGCTTATACCAATACAATAAAGGAATAAGCGTCAGAAACATTAATAGTACACCTATAAAATACCCATACCTGATATTATCATCAGTATTAAAAAAAGGAAGAGTAAAAGCACCTATCATCAACATCCTCACCATAATATTTAAAGAACTGAAAACAGAATTAGCTCTACCTATTAGGTTATTAGGCACATGATTAAAAAGAAAAGTGGTTCTCAAAATTCTCACTCCTGAATTAGCAATACCAAGCGTCAAATTTCCTAAAAAGAAAACCCAAAGCACATTGTAAATTGCCATAGCGTAAAAAGCAACCGAAACAATAATCAGTAGTAAAATAATAGAGGTCACAGTAGTTAGTTTATTAAATACTCTTAAGACCAATACCCCGGAAAGTATAGCTCCAATAGAATAATAAATTTCGGCGGAAGCATACACATTACCATCCATTTTTAAAAACTGATGTACATATGATGGAAGCAAAACATGTACCTCAACTAAAGTAAAGGCGAAAAGCATATATGAAAGGAAACCAAAGATAAAAATGATAGGATTTTCTTTCAAATATACCACCCCTCCTTTAAGGCGAAAAAACAAAGCTCCCTTATGAACTAAATCTTTAGCAATTGGCTTGTATTTAATCATCATGAAAATAAAAATTACAAAAACATAAGTAATAGCATCCATAAGAAAAATTTCATAAATATCCCATGCCATAATATCAAATGGAAGAACAAAACTAAATCCTGCAATTTCTAAAACATTATTTTGAGTTCCAGTAAGCAATAAGGCAGCAAAAGCACCTGCTAAAACTGAAGTAGTTTGTCCCTGCACTTCAATATAGGAGTTTAATTTTCCATAATTTTTTGATTCTGTAATCTCCTGTCCAAAAGCATACAAATTAGGATAATGTATATTGTAATTAAAAATAGTAACACCAAAAACTAGAATAACAAAAAAATCTGCTAAATAAGACATATGAAAACCATACAAAGCAATACTTCCAATAATTAAACCACACACTGCATTAATAATAATAAAAAGTTTTTTTCTAGAATATCTGTCAATTAAAGTACCCGCATACAAGCCCCAAAACAAAGTAAGGAAGGTAATTATAACATAGGAGGAGGTGAAAAATTCAGGGCGATCAACTACCTTAACGAAATACCAAGGAATAGCAACCATACTAATTCCCTGAGCTAACCCAGAAATAATATTTGCTAAGAATAAAAGAGTAATTGCCTGTTTGTTTTGCATGGACACAAAAGTAATATTTATAATCATATTTAATACCTTTGAAAAATGCACAATAAAAAAGTTTATGACGTCAGTATTGCTGTTGAGCGCATCAAAAATTATTGTGCTTTACAAGATAGGTGCCAGTGGGACGTGTTACAAAAACTAAGGGAATGGGGACTACAACAAGCAACAAAAGACTACATTCTAGAAATATTAATTACTGATAAGTTTATTGACGAAGAACGGTTTGCGACTTCCTTTTGCAGAGGAAAGTTCAGGATAAAAAATTGGGGAAGACGTAAAATAATTAATGAACTAAAAAGAAAACAGATTTCAATTATCTGTATAAATACAGGACTAAAAGAAATTAATAAAAAGGAATATGACCTTGTACTTGAAAAATTATTTTTTCAGAAAGAAAGTAGTACCAAAGACAAAAATCAATTTATCAGAAAAACAAAAATTGCAAACTTTTTGATACAGAGAGGATTTGAAAATAATTTGGTGTGGGATAAAATAAGAGAATTAAGCGATAAATAATTACTTTTGACAAATGGTTGGCCAAGAAAAAATAAAATCACTAAGTACAAGAAAAGATGAACTTTATAAGTTCATTAATATAGCTGAGAAACAAAAAGAAGCAAATACTCTTACCTTACTTTCTCAAGAAAATAATTTTTGGGACAACCCTAAAAAAGCACAAATCATACTCAAGAAGCTAAGTATACTTAAAAACTGGCTAAAATCATATAATTCAGTAGTTACAAATATAGATGAACTTTCAGTTTTAATTGAACTTGAAGCTGAAGAAGAAGAACTTGAAACACAACTACAAAAAACAAGATCAATAGTTGAAGAATTAGAGTTTAAAAATATGTTAAGTGCTGAAGAAGATAGTATGTCGGCAGTAATAACTATTAATCCAGGAGCAGGAGGAACAGAAGGACAAGATTGGGCAGAAATGTTAATGCGAATGTATCTAATGTGGGGAGAGAAAAACAAGTACAAATTAAAAACTCTTGACCTACAAAAAGCAGAGCCAGTAGGAATAAAATCAGTTACCATTGAAATAGAAGGCGACTTTGCTTTTGGACACTTAAAAGGAGAAAATGGTGTCCATAGGTTGGTTAGAATTTCACCATTTGATTCTAATGCAAAACGACACACTACTTTTGCATCAGTATTTGTTTATCCACTTGCAGATGATAGTATTGAGGTGATAATTGATCCGTCAGAGATAAGTTGGGATACTTTTAGAGCAAGTGGTGCAGGAGGACAAGGAGTTAACAAAACTGAATCTGCTGTTCGCTTAAAACATAATCCGTCAGGAATTACAATAGAAAATTCAGAATCTAGATCTCAGTTAGAAAATAAAGCAAAAGCGGTACAGCTGCTAAAATCTCAACTTTATGAATTAGAGATACGAAAGAAACAAGAAGAAAAGAGTAAACTGGAGGGATCAAAAAAGAAGATTGAGTGGGGATCTCAAATAAGAAGTTATGTTTTGCATCCATATAAAATGGTAAAAGATTTACGTACCAGCTATGAATCTTCTAATCCTGAAAAAGTATTAGATGGCGACTTGAATGCATTTATAAAAGCATATTTAATGGAATTTGGACAGAAATAATGAGTATAAAAATATACCATAATCCAACATGCAGCAAAAGCATACAAACACTTGCTCTTCTTGAAAAAGAAACAACGGATTTCAAAATAATTGAATATTTAAAAAATCCATTAAGTTTTGATGAAATAAAGGAAGTTGTAAAAAAATTAGCAATTAAGCCAATTGACTTAATACGTAAAAATGAGAAAATATGGAGAAATAATTACAAAGGAAAAGAAATGAGTGATATTGAAATTATTAAAGCAATGGAAAGGAATCCTAAATTAATTGAACGACCAATTGTTATAAAAGATAAACACGGTATTATAGGAAGAGTACCTGAAAAGGTGCTAAGCTTATTTGATTAAGAAGGTATTTGATCTTCTTCAAGCTTCCCTTCTTTTAACCAAACAAAAATAAAGTAAGGAATAACACTAGCAAGAAAAATAATACACCAAAAAGCCATTAAGAAAATAAATACAAATAATAAAAAGCCTAGAAATTTCATAATCATTAATTTTACAGCAAATTAACAATAACAAAAAAGAATATCAAAATATTTTAAGATGAAATATAGAATAGAAAAAGATACAATGGGAAACGTTAAGGTTCCGTATGATAAATACTGGGGGGCCCAAACAGAGAGAAGCAGAAATAACTTTAAAATTGGTACTTCCGGAAGTATGCCTTTAGAATTAGTTTATGGTTTCGCGTACCTTAAAAAAGCAGCCGCGCATACCAATTGTGAACTAGGTTTTCTTTCTGAAAATAAAAGAGATTTAATCTCAATAGTCTGTGACGAAATATTGGATGGAAAACATGATAACCAATTTCCTTTAGTAATTTGGCAAACAGGAAGTGGTACACAAAGCAATATGAATGCTAATGAGGTAATTGCTAATCGTGCTCATGTTATAAATGGAGGGGCTTTGGAGGATGAAAACAAGGTAATTCACCCAAATGATGATGTCAATAAATCACAAAGCTCAAACGATACTTTTCCAACAGGAATGCATATTGCAGCTTATAAAGTTATTGTTGAAAATACAATACCTGCAATAAAGCAATTGCGCGATACTTTAGAAGCAAAATCAGTAGCTTTTAACAGAGTAGTTAAAATAGGGAGAACTCATTTAATGGATGCCACTCCACTTACTTTGGGGCAAGAATTCTCTGGGTATGTTTCACAATTAAATCATGGACTAAAGGCATTGGATAATACTTTAGATCACTTATCAGAAATTGCTTTAGGAGGGACTGCTGTAGGGACAGGAATTAATACTCCTGATGGATATTCTGATCTAGTAGCACAATATATAGCTGATTTCACAGAATTACCGTTTATAAGTGCTGAAAATAAATTTGAAGCTTTAGCTGCTCATGACGCAATAGTTGAGAGTCATGGCGCCTTAAAGCAATTAGCAGTTTCAATAAATAAAATAGCTAATGATATCAGAATGTTAGCTTCAGGACCAAGAAGTGGAATAGGTGAAATTATCATTCCATCTAATGAACCAGGTTCATCTATTATGCCTGGAAAAGTAAACCCTACTCAATGTGAGGCTATTACTATGGTATGCGCACAAGTAATGGGGAATGATGTAGCTATAACAGTTGGAGGAATGCAAGGACATTATGAGTTAAATGTATTCAAACCGCTAATGGCTGCCAACTTTTTACAATCAGCTCGTTTAATTGGAGATGCTTGTATTTCATTTGATAAAAATTGTGCTCAAGGCATTGAACCAAATTACGAAAACCTTAAAAAGAATTTAAATAACTCACTAATGTTAGTTACTGCATTAAACACTAAGATTGGGTATGAAAAATCAGCTAAGATTGCAAAAAATGCTCATCAAAATGGGACAACTTTAAAAGAAGAAAGCATTAATTTAGGTTACCTAACTTCAGAAGAATTTGACGAATGGGTATGTCCTGAAAACATGTGTGGAGGTTTATAAATTATGTATTAGATAGATATTAAAAAAGCCAAACATTAATGTTTGGCTTTTTTAATATTATGATGTTCCTAATTCAAAGTAAAATTAATAGGAATTGTATGCAGCACATTTACTGATTTACCTCTTTGCTTACCTGAAGTATACCATGGAGACATTAGCTTTACAACTCTTATAGCTTCAGCATCCAAATTTTTATCAACACCTCTAACCACCTTAACATTAATCACTTTCCCAGATTTATCCACAACGTAACTAACATAAACTTTTCCTGTTATATTATATTCTTTAGCAATAGCAGGGTAATTTACTTTCTCATTAATAAATTTAAAAATAGCTTCAGCTCCTTTTTTCTTCTTGTATGTAAATTCTGGCATTTTTTCAACAACCATAAATACTTCTTCATCATCTTCTTCAATAATTTCAATCACTTCATCTTCATCAGACTCAGTATCTTCAATCTCAATCTCATCCTCAATTATCACATCATCCTCAACAATTTCAATTATTTCTGGCGGAGGAGGCGGAGGAGGCGGAGGCTTTACTTCCTGCTTAGTAATTGGAATAATTTCTTCTTCTAAATCATCAAGGCTTAAAGCTCCTAAATTATAGGCAATTTTCTCATATGTTTTATACTCAAAAGCACCAAGTACTACTAACAACGCGATGATTAAACCTATCTGTAAAAACAAGCCTCTTTTCCTTTCTAAATTTACTTCTGGATTCTTTTTTGGTTCCATAATATATATTTTATCCTACTAATTCCTCATATGCTGAAGCGTCAAGTAGCTCATCTAATTCTGTAACATCTGAAATAGCAATTTTAATAACCCAACCTTCCCCGTAAGGATCTGTATTGATTAATTCTGGATCATCCTCTAACTTTTCATTAAACGATAAAACTTCTCCATTTATTGGCATAAATAGGTCAGAAACTGTTTTAACAGCCTCTATTGATCCAAAAACCTCCTCTTTTTCGAGCTGTTCTCCTTCAGTATCTACATCAACAAAAACAATATCTCCTAGCTCCCCTTGAGCAAATTCTGTAATACCAATATAAGCATTACTTCCTTCAACTCTCAACCATTCATGGTCCTTACTATATTTTAATTCTTTTGGAAATTCCATTTATTTTTTTTTTCAAAAATACATTTTTTTGTTGGCAAATAAAATTATCCGGCCAAGGTAAATCGTAAACTAAATCCTGCGTTAGTAATTGCTCCTGGAAAAGTAGTTGAAATAAATGGATTTGTAATCACTCTATCATAAAATAACTTAATATTTAGTCTTTGATTCATCACATAATCAGCTGAAAATTTAACACTAATTATCTGTTGCCCCATAGTTAGTTGCTGCTGATCCTCAATCACTTTTCGAATAACTGTTTTATTACTCCTTATATTTAAGTCTAATTTTAAATCTAAATCGCTTGACATCTTCTTCCCTCTACCACCAGATAAAAAATTAAATTCTACATCTTTAAATCTATATCCAACTCCTACAATATACTCTTGCGATCCAGTTTCAGTAATCTGATTATTAGCTAAAGAAAGAGCCAAAACTCTGCTTCTTTTAATCTCTACTTTTGTAAGTAAGCTATTTTTCCAAGTCATATTCACCTTAAATAACGGACTGAATTGCTCATTAATTGTTACTTGAGAAATTTCTTTCTGAACATGATAACTCATGTTATTGAAATTGATCTCACTTGTAAATCCATCTTTATTTATATCCTTATAATTCAAATTAGTTTGATATGAACTTATCGAATAAGTAGAACGATAAGCATGGCTAATACTAAATTGTTTAAAGTTCTTTTTAATGTACGGGATCTTTATAAAACCATCATATGTAATGCGCCAATTTGGTAATGGAATTGCTGGAAAAGCAGTCAACTTTGATTTAGACGGATCTGAACCACTGTAAGCTGCCAAAAATGCTGGAATCATCACTTGTTGTGAGGTCGCTCCATAACCTCCTATTAAAGTAGCTGAAGAATCTCCAGGATAAGTAATGTATTCAGTAGGATATCCTGTAACAGGATCTATTCCACCATTAAAATTAGGGTTATTATCAGCTAATTGTTTAGCAATATCACTTCTGTAATTCTTAAAATTATTAAAAACTGATGATTCATCATTATCATTATCGCCATTAAAAGCAGTGAATAATGAGATGAATGAAATACTAAAACTTCCTGATTCTGTAGGACTAAAAGAATTGAAATTATCAATATCATCATCCCATCTATAATATTCTGTATAATTCTCTGAAGTAGTTTTATTCGCGGTCAACTCAATTCTAAATTGTTTAATCGGCTCAACTGTACTTCTTAAAGTTAGATTGGTTGAAGTATTTGTCTTATACATAGTATTTAAATCAGTACTTTTTGTAATCCATCCATTTTCACCCCCTAGTTGCCTTATGTCGGACTGACTACCAAAAACAAAAGGCAAACCTGGAGAAAGGCTGGACCAATCTTGCCCTAATACTTTTGATTGATTAAGATAACCCGGCAAAAAAGTTCCTTGATTCTCAGAGTAATTAATTGACACATTTTTTACTCCAAGAGCAAAACGTGTAATATGTTTTAAAAATTCAAATTTCTTTTTGGTATCATCACCCTCTTGATCTTGCCTATTCCTTACGGTACTACCTCCTCTAACTCTTTTACTTCTTTGGTTAAGCTTTTTAAAAAAAGGCACCTTATTATATAAAGTTGTTAAATTAATTTGTCCATTGTATTGTTTTGAATTGGAGTTTTGAATATTGTTACCAAGATAAGAAATTGCAGGAAGTGATGCTGTCCAATGATAGCTTGCATTGTATCTAGTATTTAATGATATGAAGTTTACAATTGGTATCTTATTTAAAGGTAATTGATAGTTCATACCAAATGTTTGATGATAGTTTGTCGCCCTACCATAGTCCCAAACATTTTTCCAAATAGCATCAATCTTATCCATGTAATAAGGATCTGATTTATCCAATTTCCCTGATGGCTCATCAATATTTGCTTGTTGATTTACAGAAAAATCTAACTTTAATGATCTGGTCAAATCATATTTTAACTCATAAGACCTATTCCAATTAAAAAATTTATTGTAGGTAGGAAATATAAGCATATTGGAATTGCTTAAATTCCTCATTTTGGTTTCATTATAATTTCTATCAATATTAGTCCTGAAAGAGAATGATTTAGGCATAGTATTAAAATTAAAATCTTTAATCAGCCTAAAGTAAGCTGATTTTGGAAACTTAATTTTTGAAAAAGGCTTTATATTTTTTGGTTGAGCATTAAAATTATATGTTAATGCTCCTCTATAATTTACTGTACGATTGTATTCAGTATTTATATTTCTAATTTTAGTTTCATTTTTGGAATAAGAAACAGTAACATTCTCTATATCATACAATCTAGCTTTTCTTGCTTTTTGTCCTTTCTTCTGAATTTTAGTTTTTCTAACGTTTGTAAAGTTTATGCTTTTTCTTGATACATAATCCTGTACAATGTTTTTTAAATTATTTTTTTCAACTTTACTTGATAATGACTCTAATGATTCTGTTAACAAAAGATCAGGATCAAGAGGATTATATTGAGGGTTTTTAATAGTTTGTGATCTACCAATGTACATAGGGATTTTTAATCCGTAATTTTCAGGGAAAACTTCATCTACATTTAGAGTAGATGAAAAATCATATTGATAAGCATTATACTTCTGTCTTTCATTTACTTTTTTTTCAATACTTCCAAAGCCTATCGTACTCATATTTCCAGACAACGTAACATTCCCAAAATCAGCTAATCGAGTAGTAATTCTACTATTTGCAGCCCAACCACCTTGCTCATCAAAGTCAGTTAATCTCAATTCATTAACCCATATCTGACCACATTTAGATAGGCCGTCATCGTTATCTTCTATTGATTTTTTCTTTGGATTTCTAACACCAATCATGATTGTTTTTACTTGAGCTAAGTTCGGATTACCGACTACTGTAACCTTACCTCCACTAGTAAATGTTATATATGGTGAAGACACATCAGTATTATTATAGTTTCTTTCCTGCTTTGCCTTTTTAAAGATTTCAAATGCAATATCAATTTCATTTTGTGATGGCCAAATATTGTTAGGACTTGTAGTCCCGTGAGCAGTTGGTTTTAAAGCTATTTCATATTCATAATAGTTTGAAATAAAATCAGTTCCAAATCTTAAAAAACAGGTTAAGTCTCCATCTTTTAAATTATCTTCTTCTCCCTCAGAATGAACAAACATTTTAATGCGTTTATAAGTTCTTAAGTCAATATCTGATGTTTTATAAGTAGCTCTAGAGTCTCCATCTTTTAGATTACAAACTTTAAGGACTAAAGATTGTTCGTTCTGCTGCCTTAGTGATGTAGTAGTATTGTCTACTTCCTGCTCTATACCTGGAGGTAACACATAGTTAATTGGCGAACGATTTCCATTCTCTTCAATATTAACAGCAGACACATCAAATGTAGTTTCACCATTATCATCACTAGGGAGATATTCACCTGGCTCAGCTAAAGAAAAATTGTATCTTCTCCACTCACCTCTTACTAGATCAAAAGTTGCAAAACGGCAAATAATCGGTTCATAAAAATCAGTAAGCACTAATCTCATAAAACGAATAGATTTAAAATCTCTAATCCCACCTACGGCTTTATCTGGCTGATAAACAGGAACTCTAAATTGATACCATTTAATATTTCTTGTTTGTCCATTTTCTGTTTTAACATTAGTTTCTAATACATCTGAAATATAATTCTGACCAACAATCATTTCTTGTGGGTCTAACCTAACTTTATATTGAAAATAGCTTTCTGTCTCGCTGAGTGTATGATCTCTATTTAAGTCTTCTGTATTGGGCTGTGAAGATGCCGCTGTAGGATAACTTTCAGGTGAATTATCAGTGGTAACTGAATTTCCTTCCGTATTATTAAAATTCTTATATCTTTCTAAAATTGCCACAGATTTAGTATCAAAATCACTTCCTCTAAAATAATGAAAATCATCAGCAGATGGATCCCTAACTGCATTACTATATGCTGAAGAGTTAGCACCATAAGTTGTAAGTAATTGTTGGATATAAACCGAATCAAAGAAAATTTTCTCATCAGTATTTCTTAGTCCATCCATACCAACATCTTGATATTCTCTAGATGAAGGGTCATTATCAAATGCTTCAACAATGGAAAAATTTGTTGGCACCCTCCCCCAAGCAGTAGTGTCTACATCCTCAACTATTGCTGAATTTGGCAAGCCATTCTCGAAGCTTTTGTATCCATCCTTTAATACATCTTCAGAAACATTTCCTAGATGAATGTACATATCACCTCCTAAGTGATTGGATAAACCATCCTCATCATTAAATGGATCCATCATCCAGAACTCTACAAATTCAATATTTGACGCTTCAAAATCATTGGTTTCTAATTTACGCATTATCCCTCCCCAACTTAGATTAGGAGTAATTAATTTACCATATTCATCTATACCATTGATAGTGTAATTATTTGGACCTCTTTCTTGGGGATAATAAGCAAGGTCTAACACTGAAAGGTTTGTTATTTGACTTCCTAAATTAGGATCTTTATTTGGGAACACCTCAGTTTCCAAAACCTCACGAGCATAATGATAAGATTGCTGAGCAATTGTACTTCCATTTTCTAATATTAAATTTTTATTTACATTTGGAGGTGTAATAGATGTATTTCTAAAAAATAAAGGATCAATTGTATACCAAGCTAATTTTGCTCTTTTAAAACCTAGTATCAAATTATTATTTTCATTAGAATTTTCAAATAAGTTTTGTTGGCCCTGAGGTATGCTAGCCAACTTCCATGCCCCCATATTTTTTATGTCAATTGAAGTTCTACTTGACTCAAAATCATCAATGTAAGAGACCCCTTCCCTGCCAACAGCACGATGGTGCCCAGGAATAAGATGTGCAAATTCTGCAGTTGCAATAAATCTTGATTTTGCCTTTGTTTCAATTAGAGGCAACTTATCAATTGCAGTAGTTAACCATGGTAATTCAGTTTGATAATTGGCGTCTAAGCCCCAAATCGTGTTAGAAATAGGCTCATCTCCAGAATTTATTTTTGTTGTATATGGTCGTTCAGTGAGATTCAACATAGTTGCTCCAATTAAGAAATCCTTATTTATTTCATAATCAGCGTGTAAACCAACTAACGTCTTGTTCTGAATACCAAACATAGAATTATTCTCTAAAGAAATTTTGATAGGCACACCTGAACTTAATATTCCATCATTAATAACGGTAACACGCCCCAACATATAGTCTACAGTATAATCCTGATTTTCAACCAACTTTTGAGAGCCTGCAGTTACCGTTACTGAACCTTCTGGAACATTCATTGCATTCAAACGAATTTCAGCTCCAAATGAAGATTGATAAGTACCTTTTAATCGAAATTTATTTTTTTCAGGAAATTGTTGCGCAACTGTTAAAGTAGAGTCATATAAAATCTGATATGAGTATTTATCTGCAATAGTTGGATCACTGAATTTAGAAACTAAATAATTTCCAAATGGTTCTCTTACTGGGAAAATTATCCTTCCATTTGACGATCTAACTGTAATACCCTCCATGTAATCAAAAACACCATCAGACTGAACATCCATCTGCTTATTCAATCTATCTAAATTTAGTAGTTTGATTAATGGTACTCCGTTGATATTTTGTTCTTCTGGCTCACTCAAATAATTGGTTAAAGCTCCTGATTCTTCCGTATTTTCATAAACTACGTCTAATACAAAGCCATCCTCACTCATTTGATAAGCTCCTATAGCATAAATATTTTTCATCATTAAATTCCAGTTTGGTAAAGAGGGGGTGAAATTTGTTCCCTTTAACAATTTTAAAATTAGTGTATTTGGTGCGTTAGGTCCTGTTGTGCTTAATTCTCCTACTTGGAAAGTTTCACTTCCTACAGTATATTGAAAAGCAATTGCTAATACTTCATCATTATTCAAAGCTTGATTAAGCGAAACATAACCCAACTGTCTGTGAAAAGAATATTCCGATTCTGACAATTTTCGTGCTCTTTCTAACTTTTCAAAATCTGTTCCATTTGACAATGAAGTAGATTGCAATGTGCTATTTACATCATTAATATTTCGTATTCCAGCGAATTGCGTAGTTAGGGATGTAAACATATCATTTGCAGCAATATTATCAGGAAAATTACTATTGCTTGGAAAAGTAAATGCTGTATTATAAATATTTCCATTTGTTTCTCCTAGGTCCAAAAACGAAACAATATTTCTTGTATCGTTTGTTGTTCCTGTTTTATTAGTTACCCACACCTCAATTTTAGTAATATCTATTCCAGAATTTATAAATGGTAAATTCTTTAATGCTTCATCATATTGATCTTTAAAGTAATGGGATAAGAAATAATGCTTATTAGCCTCATATTGATCAGCATACACATCAAATTCAGATGTTTGCGCTCCACCACTCACTTCAATTTCTGATTTTGTACTTTTTTGCTGGGATAAAATTCCGGTAATAGTTGTACGTCCAAATTGTAACTGTGTTTTAAAACCAAAAAGAGATTGACTACCTGTAATTAATGTTCCGTTTAATGGTAAACTTACATTTCCTATCTCTATTTTTTTTATAATCTCATCTTCATATCCTGTGTATTCCAATTTCATTTGATTCTCAAAATCAAAAGTACTTTCGGTATTAAAGTTAGTAGTTAGTTTTAATTTATCACCAATTTTACCAATCACATTCATTTGTATCTTTTCTTGAAAATCAAATGAAGTAGTTTTTCTTTGTTGTTCTGTTAAAGCAGGATTATCCAATCTGTTAATTTTTAAACCAAAGATAAGTTCAGCAGAACCTTGAGGACGAATATCAACAGAATTACCACCAAAAATTTTATCAAAAGCCTGACCAGGAATAAATAATTTAGGCAAGCCCAAAGCTGAAGTCTGATTACCTGCACGTTCACTTGACCTATCATTCCAATAATCAACAATAAAATTTTTCATTTTATATTGCTGATATTCTTTGAAACCCAGAGTAGTCAACCCTCCTAACGTAAGCCCTCCTATTTTACGCTGTAGAGTATATTGATTATTAAGAATATCATAATTAACCTGTGATTTAATATTACTAGGTGTATTCATAAACATACCTCCGCTTTGATTCCCAGAAAAAGGATACGCCAAAGAAGAGTCGGAAGATTGCCCAAAAACATGAACATTTGCAAAAAACAATGCAAAAACTAATAAAAATAAACTATGATTTCTAATGATTTTCAATTCCTAATATAGTAGTTACATTTGGCTTAATGCCGTTCTCACTAAATCTTCAACAGTTACAATTTCAGGGTTTGATCTTAATACTTTATCTATTTTGATTTCAGCCCCTTTTTTAGCAAATCCTAAAGCTAGTAGTGCAGATAACGCCTCTTCCTTGATAGTATTGTCTACAGCGTCAAACAATAAATCAGAAGTGGGCATTCCTTTGGCGACCTTATCTTTTAAGTCAATAATAATTCTTTGGGCTGTTTTTGCACCAATTCCTTTCACGCTTTGTACCGCTTTCACATCAGCACTAGTTATATGATGAATGATTTCCTGTGGAGAATAGGTTGATAGTATTACCTGAGCAGTACTTGGACCAACACCTGAAACAGAAATTAAATTTCGAAATAAATGACGTTCACTTTCTTCAAAGAAACCAAATAACGTATGTGAATCCTCCTTTACTGAAAGATGAGTATATAATTTACACAACTCTCCATCAATTGCGGAGAATGTTTGTAAAGATATTTTTATTTTATAGCCTATACCATTACCATCAACGACTACATAAGTTGGTGTTTTTTCTATTAGTTTTCCGTGTATATGTGTTATCATCTTTTTATTTGAGCATCGACAACCGACAAGGTTACCATATTAATAATTTCACGCACAGTACACCCTAACTGCAAGATATGTACTGGCTTTTTCATTCCAACTAAAACAGGACCAATTGAGTCAGCCTCTGAAACTTCTTGTATTAATTTATACGCTAAATTACCGGATTCAAGATTAGGGAAAATTAATGTATTTGCTTGTTCCTCTGCTAGTTCCGAAAATGGAAAAATACCTGCTGTTTTCTCACTATCTAAAGCAAAGTCTGCCTGAATCTCTCCATCAACTATCAAATTAGGATTTCTTTCTTTCAAAAGAACTGTTGCTTTTGCCATTTTTGAAGATCCTTCAGTTCTTGTAGAACCAAAATTAGAATACGACAATAAGGCTACCCTTGGTGTTATATTGAATCTTTTAACCGATTTAACAATCATTTCGCTCATATCAACTAATTCTTCAGCCGTAGGGTTTGTATTGATTGTTGTATCTGCTAAAAATAGCGTTCCTTTTTTAGTATTCATAATATACATCCCAGCTACTTTCTTCACATCATCCTGCTTACCAATAACTTCAAGTGCAGGCTTAATTGTAGTTCTATAATTTCTTGAAATACCGGAAATTAAGGCGTCTGCCTCTCCATTTTCTACCATCATTGATCCAAAATAGTTACGCTCACGCATTAACTTTCTGGCTTCAAACTGAGTAAGCCCTTTTCTTTTTCTTTTTTCCCATAGAATATCACCATACTCATCCCTTTTCTTTTCTTGTGAAATCGCTTTAGGGTCAATAATGATTAAATTCTCAAACTCAATAGAAAACTCCTCAATTAAATCAATGATTTTCTGTTTTCTTCCCAATAAAATTGGAATTGCAATCCCCTCATCACTTACTTGTTGAGCAGCCTTTAATATTTTATAATGCTCAGCCTCAGCAAAAACAACTTTTTTAGGATTTCGTTTTGCTCTAGCAGTTAAGGTCCTGATTAACTTATTATCTAGACCTAATCGTTTTTTTAAACTTTCACGGTACTTGTTCCAGTCCGGAATTTCCAACTTTGCCACTCCACTTCTAATTGCCGACATAGCCACTGCAGGAGCTACAGCAGTAATTAATCTAGGGTCTAAAGGTTTAGGAATAATATATTCAGAACCAAAGGTTAAAGTATTATCATCATAGGCTAAATTAATTTCATCTAACACTGTTTCCTTAGCCAAATTAGCAATTGCCTTTACAGCTGCCAACTTCATATTTTCATTTATTTCAGTTGCTCTGACATCCAGAGCTCCTCTGAAAATATAAGGGAAGCCTAGTACATTATTTACTTGATTAGGATGATCAGATCTTCCTGTGGCCATAATAATATCATCACGAGAAGCCATAGCATCTTTGTATGAAATCTCAGGATCAGGATTAGCTAAAGCAAATACAATTGGGCGTTTTGACATAGATTGAACCATTTCTGATGTTACAATATTTGCTACTGAAAGTCCTAAGAAAACATCTGCATTTTTCATAGCTTCATCTAGGGAATCACATCTTCTGTTAGTTGCAAAAATTTTCTTGTTACCTTTTAGGCCTGCCCTGTTTTGCTTAATAACTCCTTTGCTATCCAGCATGACAATATTTTCCTTTTTTACTCCTAAGGATAAGTACAATTTTGAACAGGACATAGCTGCTGCACCTGCACCGTTAACTACAATTTTAATTTTTGAAATATCTTTTTTGGCAATTTCTAAAGCATTTAATAAAGCCGCTGACGAAATAATAGCTGTCCCGTGCTGATCGTCATGCATGACTGGAATATCAAGCTCTTCTTTAAGTCTTCTTTCAATTTCAAAACATTCTGGTGCTTTTATATCTTCCAGATTAATTCCGCCAAAAGTAGGAGCAATTGCTTTTACAGTTTGAACAAATGTATCAATGTCACTTGCATCTACTTCTATGTCAAAAACATCAATATCAGCAAAAATCTTAAATAACAATCCTTTTCCTTCCATCACTGGTTTTGATGCTTCAGGACCTATATCCCCTAAACCTAACACTGCTGTTCCATTTGAAATAACAGCAACCAAATTTCCTTTTGCTGTGTATTTATAGACATCATCTTTCTTTTTTGAAATCTGCTTGCAAGGTTCAGCAACTCCAGGAGAATAGGCTAAAGAAAGTTCTCTCTGAGAACTATGTTGCTTGGTTGGTATAACCTCAATCTTACCAGGCCTTCCTTCTGCATGATAAGCCAAAGCCTCTTTCTTACTTATTTTTTCTGCCATATTTCTCTAACTTTATAAGTAGGCAAATTTAATGATTTGAATATATTTAGCACCATAAAAAAGAAAACCCTACGCTTTCGAACAGGGTTTTAATTTATTATTTAAAGAATTTTTTACTGTACAATCAATTTTTTAATTGAAACAACTTCATTATTCACTATTAAATTTCCAAAATAAATTCCTTTATTCATATCAGATAAATCAAGTTTTTGAACTCCCTCTTTACTAAGTAAAATCTCTTTTACATTATTTCCTAAAATATCAATCAATTTAAGTAATGCAGAATTACCATTAAAATTAAAGTAAACTATGTCATTAGCAGGATTTGGATAGAAATCACCAACATTTTCATAGTATGAATTATCATTAATTGATGTAGCACTTCCATGATAAGTTACTGTAAAGCATGATCTATCAAGGGTATCTGAAACAGGGTAAAAACAATACTCGACAATTCCAATCCCTTGTTCACAATAGGCATCAAAATATCCAGTAAATGACACTGAGTTACCTTGACCAGAGTTCAATGTCAAAAATTGAGAAGAAACCAATGTATTGACACCATAACAAAGGCCGCCCCAACAAAAAGTGTTATCCATCCCAGCTGGCACAGAGATTACATTTTTCTCACAAATAACATCATGATCCTTATTAGAAACATTTTTTACATTCAAATAAGAATATGTTCTTAGGCAAATATCGGAACTCAATACTGAATTATCTCCCGTAACAACTAAACTTTGTGCAGAAACAATACTAATTTGTGTAATAACGAGTATGTAAAGTATAATTTTTCTCATGGTAATATTTTTTCCAAAGGTACAAAATTTTACTTTAATATTTTTTATTGTTGAATACATAAGATTCTAAATTAACATTCTCATAAACTGCTGTATTTTTTGTATATTTGACAAATTATTTAATCTAACCAAAAAAAATTATGAAAAAAGTATTACTCATTGCAGTGGTTGCACTATTATCACTAAATAATGTAAAAGCACAATTACCTAATGGATCATCAGCTCCGAACTTTACTTTAACGGACTTAGATGGTACTAGTCATGAATTACATGCCTTATTAGATCAAGGATACACTGTTTTTCTGGATTTTTCAGCAGTTTGGTGTCCTCCTTGTTGGGGTTATCATACTGGAGGTGCTTTGGAAGATTTATATATTAATCATGGCCCTTTAGGATATCCAAATGTTAGCGCTAACACAACAGATGACGTTATGGTTTTTTTCATTGAAGGAGATGAAGGAAGTTTAGATGACTTAAATGGAGGAGCTGGATCTCAAGGGGATTGGGTTACAGGAACTCCTTACCCAATACTACCTACATATGCAGGATCAAATAGCACTCAGGTTACTTCAGATTATCAAATTGGATATTGGCCAACTGTATATCAAGTATGTCCTGATAGAATAGTAACTGAGTGCGGACAGTCAGCTAGTCCTTATTCTTTAGTAAGCGCATGTCCTGCTCCTGCTTCAAATGACAATGATGCTAGAACATTTGATTATGCTGGTGAAACCCTAACTTGTGAAGGAGATTTAATTCCTGAGATTATGATTCAAAATTATGGAATCTTAAATCTTACAACTTTAACAATTGAAGTAGCAGTAAATGGAACTATAGTTTCTACAACTCCATGGACAGGTAATTTAACTACTTACGGAACTGACAATATTACATTACCTGCACTAATAGGATTAAATAGTAATGATGCTATTACTATAAACACAACTTATCCAAATGGAATAGTTGATGCTGATCCATCAAACAATCCAGCAGTTTCATTTAATGTATTGCTAGCAACACAAAATACTAACACTTTTGTAACTGTTCAAGTTGAAACTGATGCATATGGATCAGAAACAACTTGGGATATTAAGGATGCAAATGGAACAAATGTAATTTCTGGCGGACCTTATAATGACTTAGGCGCTGCAGGAACTACTATTCAAACTCCAACCACAGGAAATTTAAATACGAACGAATGTCACACATTTACAATATATGACAGTTATGGTGATGGAATTGATGCAGGATATGGTACTGGTTCTTTTTCAGTAACTGATGGAAACGGCACAATTTTAACTCAAGGAGGGGTCTTTACAGATATCGATGGTGGTGCATTTAAAACAGGCTCTCAAGGCGGCCCTCCTGCTTCTTGGGATTGTGATCCTATCAACGGATGTGTGGATCCTGGAACAGGTTCAGGACTATATACTTCAATAACTGATTGTAATGCAGCATGTAGTGCAACTGATGTAAGTGAAGTAATCTCTAACCTTTCAATTTACCCTAATCCTGTAAAGGATATATTAACAATTGAAGGCTCTTATGTTTCTATTGAAATCATTGATTTATTTGGTAAAGTAGTTTTATCATCTGGATCGCAAAAAGGAATTGACGTATCTAAATTAAGTAATGGTGTTTACTTTGCAAATATTAAAACTAAGAATGTAATTACTGTTAAGAAAATTACTATAGCTAAGTAATTCCTAACAACATATAATTATTAAAAAACCCTGAACTTTTCGGGGTTTTTTATTATTTCTTAATTCAGCTATTATTATTAAATTAGCCAAAATAAAAACAAATAAAATGAGAAAACTATTTTTATCCATTATAACAACTATACTCTTTTCGACCCTAAGTATTGCTCAAAGCAGATCTTTACCTTCAGTAGAAGTGAAAACACTTGATGGTGGTAGTATTAATATTACAGAAATAGAGAATAATGGCAAGCCAATTGTAATAAGTTTCTGGGCTACATGGTGTAAGCCTTGTAAAAAAGAGCTCAATACCATTGCAGAGGTCTATGAAGATTGGCAAGATGAAACAGGTGTGAAGCTTGTAGCTATTTCAATTGATAATTCAAGATCAATGGGAAAGGTTGCTCCTTATGTTAATGCATCTGACTGGGATTATGAAGTTTATATAGATCCAAATGGTGATTTAAAAAGGGCAATGGGAATTTCAACAGTACCACATACATTTTTATTAAACAGTAAAAAAGAAATAATTTGGCAACACAAAGGATATGTTGATGGTGATGAAGATGAGCTATTAGAACAAATTAAAAAAATAGCACACTAATGCTAAAAAAAATAACCTATACTTTAATTTTATCCTTATTAACACTTAATAGTTTCTCTCAAAATAATATTAGCGAAATTCATGGAAACTTTGATTTGAACATGCAAAGCTATCAAGAGGATGAACTTATTGGAGCTGAGGCAGCTGATGAAATTATTCTCAATAACGCTTACTTAAACATTAATTATACGAAAGGTGATTTTGTTGCTGGCTTGAGATACGAAAGCTACCTAAATGCACTTCTAGATTTTGATGATAATTATAAAGGAAATGGGATTCCATTCCGTTATGCATCATATACTATTGATGGACTTGAAGTAACTGCTGGAAACTATTATGAACAAATTGGTGGCGGATTAATTTTCAGAAGCTATGAAAACAAGGGCTTAGGAATTGACAATGCAATGGATGGAATTCGCTTAAAATACAGTCCATTAAAAGGGGTTTATTTAAAGACATTTATAGGCAAGAGTAGAACTTATTTTACTTACGCTGATGGCATTATTAGAGGAGCTGATGCTGAAGTTAATATTAATGAAGCTTTAAATTTTGAATCAAAAACAAGAATAATTATTGGGCAAGGGTTCATAAGTAGATATCAATCAGATATCAATCCTAAATTTAAATTACCTCAAAATGTTGCTGCTTACTCATCTCGTTTAAATATAATAAATGGAGGATGGAACTATTCAGGAGAATATGCAATTAAGCTAAACGACCCTGTGGGATCGCTAACTGCTGAAGGAAATAATTACGCAAATGGAAATGCATTAATGAGTAGTCTTACTTACTCAAAAAGAGGATTTGGTATTATAGCGGAAATGCATAGAGTAGATCACATGGAATTCCGCTCAGAGAGAGCTCAGGAAAAACAATATATAATCAATTATATTCCTACACTTACCAAACAACATACTTATACTTTATTAGCACTTTACCCATCTGCAACTCAGTCAGAAGGGGAGTTTGGCACTCAAATTGATGTGTTCTATAAAATAAAAAAGGGCGGTCTTTTAGGCGGGAAATATGGCACAAAAATAATATTTAATTTTTCTAGAATTAATGCTCTAAATGGAGGAGGCTCATACTTGAATGACAATGAGGAGCACAATCCAATGTTTTTTAGTGTTAAAGGAGAAGAACTATACTATAGAGATATAAACTTAGAGGTCTACAAAAAAATTAATAAGAGAGTTAAAGTAACAGGTATACTAGCTAAACAATCCTACAATAAAGATGTATTAGAAGGGAAAACTCCTGGAACTTACGGAATAGTTGAATCCACTATTGCTATTGCAGACATAAGTTATAAAATCAAGAAAGGGCATACTATTCGTATTGAACTGCAAGAGTTATTAGCTGATGGTGGGGAGGGAAGTTGGAGCATGGGATTAGCAGAATATACTATATCTCCACATTGGTTTTTTGCAGTACAAGACATGTATAATTGGGGGAATGATAAAGTAAGTAAGCAACTTCATTATGTAAATGTTAATTGTGGTTTTTTAAAAGGAGCTAACAGAATTGCTATTGGTTATGGCAAAAAAAGAGCAGGAATTTTCTGCGTAGGAGGAGTCTGCAAAGAAGTTCCTTCATCAAACGGATTTAGTTTAACAATATCTTCAAGTTTTTAATATGAAAAATATAATCACACTTTTTAGTTTAATTTTAATTATCACATCTTGTGATATTGTTGAAGGACCTTATGAAATTAATACGGAAAATGTTATACCTACAGACACTAACACTTATGTCAAAAAAATATTAATTGAAGATTTTACAGGCCATACATGTCAAAATTGCCCGTCAGCTGCAAGAGAACTAGAAGCAATACATAGTCTTTATGGTGATCGAATTATCGGTATGGCGCTACATGTTAGTAAATCATTCGCAAGGCCTTACCCTATAAGCCAAGCACCAAAATATCAATATGATTTCAGAACAAAATGGGGGAAAGAATGGGATGACTTATTTGGCATTTCTGAAATGGGACTACCAGGAGGAATGATTAATAGAATAGGATACCCAAGTGAACATAGACTTGGTAAAGATGAATGGCTTGCTAGAGTAATCACTGAACTAGAAAAAGAAACTGATTTTGGCATTAATATTTCTGCAAATGAAGGGGTAATAACCGTCAATACAGAAATATTAAATAATATCAATGGAGATTATAATTTAGTAGTTTGTATAATTGAAAGTAATATTATCAACTGGCAAAAAGATGGATCTGAAGATGTTGAAAATTACGAACACAATCACGCGTTAAGAGCTTTACTTTCTAATGAAAATTTAAGTACCTCAAGTAATTACACTATCTCTGATGAAATTGAAAAAATAATCAATTATGATTTAGCCTCTTTAGAACAATTTAATATTGATTATTCTGAAAATATAGCAGAACTGGGGAATGGAGATGCAGGAGGATGGGACTCTTCAAATATGTCAGTTATTGCTTATATTTATGACAATACCAACAAAGAAATACTGCAAGTTGAAGAAGCTCATTTAATGAATAAATAAACTTAACATCATGAAAAAAAATCTATGGATAATCTTGGCAATCTTTTCTGGATTAAGTTCTTTTGGTCAAATCCAAAATATTCTTGCAGATGACATTGCACAAGGAGAAAAACTAATTGAAGCCTATTTCACTCCAATGGCTGAAAGTTTTGGAGCAGGTTTAAATAGCGGGTGGTATAATACTGCAAAACCACACAATTTAGGTGGCTTTGATTTAACATTGACTTTAAATACTGTGATTATTCCAAGTTCAGCAAAAACTTTTAACATTAAAGCTGCTGGAGGAGATCTTTTTACTTCTAATGATACTGAAGCTTCTACCATATTTGGAAGCGCTGATGCAACTACAATGACATACAACAATAATAGTACTGGCTTAGATGTTGATTTTGAAATGCCAGGGGGATTTAAAACTCCAGCAATTCCATTACCAATGATCCAAGCAGGGATAGGGCTAATAAAAAATACAGCTATTGACATAAGGTATATGCCAATGCTAAATGTTGGTAATAATATCAATGTAAATCTTTTTGGAGTTGGAGTAAAACATGATTTATTACAATGGGTACCAGGAATTGGTAATGCAATTCCAATGAGTCTTTCATTGCAAGGAGGTTATACCTCTCTTAATACAGAATTAAAAATAGCTGGACAAAAAATTTCCCTTAAGACTAAGGCTACTACTATTAATTTAGTTGCATCAAAAAAAATATTAATGATCACTGGTTATATTGGGTTAGGATACAACTCAGCAAGTACAACTTTTATGACAGATGCTAATTTTGATTTAGATAGAATTCAATTTGAAGAAAAATTAGAAGTAGATTTTGTATCTAATAAAAATTTAAGGAAAAATATTGGATTAAGATTAAATATGACTCTAATAACTATTCAGGCAGATTATACTTTTTCAGAATATCCAACAGCAACTTTAGGGATTGGTATTAGTTTAAGATAATATGAAAAAGAGATTTATAATATTGCTTTGCTGTTTATCTCTTTCAATTAGCATTAAAGCACAGAGTTTTGGAGGCGGAATGATTCTGGGGCTTAGCACCTCACAGGTTTCTGGAGACAATTTAGGAGGTTTTAAAAAAGCAGGATTGTTAATTGGAGGCTTTATTGATTTGCAGCTTAACAATGCGGTAAGAAGTCAAATGGAAATGACTTTTATTCAGAAAGGCAGTAATAATCCAAATATGAACGAAAATAGCTATTCAGACATTAGTTTATCTTACGTTGAAATACCTTTACTTATAAAATATCAACAAAGCCGTAAAATAGCGATTGAAGGAGGAGTTGAAACTGCACTTCTGATTTCAGCTTCTGATAATGATATTTACGGTCAGATTTCTGCCAATAGTTCAAGAAAATTCAACAGAACAGATATTAGTGTTTTTATAGGAATTGATTATTTTATTAATCAACGATTAATATTAAATAGCCGAATCAGTAATTCTATTCTACCAATAAGAGCACATGCTTCAAATACTACTTTTCAATTTAACAAAGGGCAATATAATTCTGTAATGAGTTTCGCATTACACTACATACTATTATGAATATACAACACAAAATAATAATTTCAGTTTCAGGAGCAAGCGGATCAATATATGCAAAGGTCCTATTTGATAAATTAGTTCAACTAAAAGAACAAATAGAAGTAGTTGGCGTATTAATGAGCGACAACGCAAAATATGTATGGGAAACAGAATTAGGAAATTCTGATTACAATAATTATCCTTTTACCTTTTATGATAAGATGGATTTTATGGCACCATTTGCAAGTGGTTCGGCAAATTATGGTACAATGATTATTTGTCCTTGCTCAATGGGGACTATGGGTAGAATTGCTACAGGCATAAGTAATGATTTAACAACTAGAGCTGCTGATGTTATCTTAAAAGAAAGAAGGAAACTCATAATTGTAGCCAGAGAAACACCACTTAGTTTAATTCATATTAATAATATGAAAATTATCACTGAAGCAGGAGGAATTATATGCCCTGCAACTCCGTCATTTTATAGCAATCCAGAAAACTTTGAAGAACTTGCTGCCACTGTAATTGATCGAGTTTTGATGCTAAGTGGTTTAGATAATAAATCATATAGTTGGGGAGAAAAACAATAAAATATTAAATTTGGGGTTATTGTGTTATAAACAATAAAGCCAATGTTAGAATTCAGTAAAAAAATACTTCAGAAGGTAAGCTTTGATAAAGTACTATTTAAAAAAGAATTACAAAAAAGCGCTAGATGGATTAGCAAACATGAAACAGCAGCTTTAAAGATTTGGGCATTAACCTATTTTTCTCATTACAAGCAAACAATTCTAGAAGTTTTTGACAAAGTATACTAAAATAAATTCGCTTGATTAGCTGGCTTAATCCTTCCTAGATGCTTAAAAGCTAGTTCAGTAGCTTGACGACCTCTAGATGTACGCATTATATATCCTTCCATAATTAAAAAAGGCTCATACACTTCTTCAATAGTTCCAGCTTGCTCACCTACAGCAGTAGCTATAGTTGTCAACCCAACTGGGCCACCATTGAATTTATCAATGATAGTAGTCAAAATTCTATTATCCATTTCATCAAGACCATGTTCATCTACACTTAAAGCTGTTAAAGAAAATTGAGTAATCTTTTTATCAATACTACCATCTCCTTTTATCTGCGCAAAATCTCGTACTCGTCTTAATAAAGCATTAGCAATTCTTGGAGTGCCTCTACTTCTTCCAGCAATTTCAATAGCTGCATCCTTTGCTATACTTACATCCAAAATAGAAGAGGACCTATTAACAATTTTAGATAATAAATCAATTTTATAATATTCAAGGCGAGAGTTAATTCCAAATCGAGCTCTGAGGGGGGCTGTCAATAAACCTGATCGAGTAGTTGCACCAATTAAAGTAAAAGGATTTATTTTTATTTGAACAGAACGCGCATTGGGTCCTGATTCAATCATAATATCAATTTGATAATCTTCCATAGCTGAATACAAATACTCCTCAACTATAGGGTTTAACCTGTGAATTTCATCAATGAATAAAACATCTCTATCTTCCAAATTAGTGAGTAAGCCAGCTAAATCTCCTGGCTTATCCAAAACGGGCCCAGATGTGGTTTTAATACCTACGTCAAGCTCATTTGCAATAATATTCGCTAAAGTAGTTTTTCCAAGCCCAGGGGGACCATGTAGTAAAACATGATCTAGTGCTTCTTCTCTCTCTTTAGCGGCTTGAATAAATACTTCCAAATTATCTACAATTTTTTCTTGACCCTCAAAATCATCAAATAATTTAGGGCGCAAAACTTGCTCAATAGCTAACTCCTCTTCAGAATCAACTTTATGCTCAGGATTTAGGTTTTCACTCATTGTAACAGCAAATGTAAACAATAATTGACAAAAAAAGAGTCAGTGTAGCTGACCCTTAATTTTTATATTAACAATATAATATTAAGTGTGTAAGTTCTGACTTTCTTCTAAAAAAGGATGATGCTTTACTTCAATATTTCTTTTAGCTAAATTTGATAAGAAAACCCTTAAGAAAAATCCAAGAAAACCAATACCTACTCCTATCTCAAGTAACCCTAAATGTCCATGCTCATGTAGTGTTCCTGGAGCAAACAATAAATATGAATTTATCCAGTGTCCAATTAAAATGACTACACAAACAAATACCAGACGATTCTTATTTCTCTTAGCATCTCTACTCATTAGAAAAAGTGTTGGAACAATAAAATTGATTGCTAGACTAAACCAGAAAAGAAATCTATAATTTTCTAGCTCTATTCTTTCAAGATGATAGGTGACTTCCTCAGGTATATTTGCATACCAAATTAGCATAAATTGCGAGAACCACATATAAGTCCATACAATGGAAAAAGCGAAAATTAACTTTCCTAAATCATGAATATGACTGTCGTTTAAATGCTTTAAATAACCTTGCTTGTTTAGCAATAGTGCTAGCAATAAAATTGATGTAAAACCAATTGTTGCCCACTCACTAAAAATATACCAACCAAATAATGTACTAAACCAATGTGCATCAATTGACATAATCCAATCCCAAGAAGCTGTTGAGGAAGTCACAGCAAATAATACAATAAACCAAGCAGACACTTTAAGACCTTTCCAATATGACTTTTCACCAATATCACCTTCATTGTCTCCATCTAAAGAAATTTGCCTTAATCTTTTTGCACAGTATAACCAAATACCAACATATAAAAATGACCTAAAAAGAAAAAACATTGAATTTAAATAAGGTTCCTTTCCTGCTATTATTTTATCATAATTAGGAGCCCCCTCCGTCATAATACCATCTTCTAACCAATGATAAATATGATTACCTCCAAAATGAAAAACAGCAGTGACTACAATAAATAACATAATAAAGCAAGTGTAAGGCAAAAAGGTCATTATAGCTTCAGGAACTCTTTTTATAGCTATAGACCAACCTGCTTCGGCAACATGTTGTAATGCAATAAAAAATACCGCAAATACAGAAATACCAAGAAAGAAATAATTATTAAATAATAGATTTGTCCAAGCAGCATGATTATCAAAAATAAATGCAATTGTAATTGAAAATAGCCCAATTATAATCATAACCAATGAGGCTACATTTAAATTCTTATTTGGAGTATACATATTAATATTATCTAAATTATTCATTACTGTAATTCTGAAGTGCTTGAACATATAAAACAACCTTCCATCTTTCTTCTTCTGTTAGCTGAGAAGAATGAGGTCCCATTGCATTTAAGCCATAAGTAATTGCATGAAATATCTGCCCTGAAGTTAATTCTCGCATAGTGTTTCCTGACCTCCTAACCTGAATGCTATCGTTATAGTGAGGGATAGCAGAGTATACTGGATGAGTTATTGACCCTCCTCCTGCACCATTAGGCCCATGACAATGCTTACAAAACATTGCATAAAGAGCCTTACCTTCAACAGTGTTTTTATCATTAGTATCATATGGGTTAGTAGCTTTTTTTCCTGCAAGTAAATAATCTTCTTGACTAGGACCAAAATTAAATGTTGTCAAATAGCCTCTTGCAATAGTACCTTTTACGGGATCTCTAGCATTAAGACTATCACTAAAAACTTTGTTTTTACCATATGTCTCTAAAGATGGAGAACGATACATGTCTGGCATATACTCATACCCTCTACCATCATTACCACAAGAAGCTAGCAACAAACCAAGACTGCAAATTATTAAAAATTTAGCTTTCATCTTTCTCATTTATTTCAGTGACATTAGATTTTTCAAGTAATCCTATAATATTATTTTTATCTTCTTTATAAAGAATTTCAACTAAAAATTTATCATCAGTTGTCCTTGGATCAGGGCTTGTTGTTTTACTACCAGGATATAAATTATTTCTAATTAAATATGTAATTGACATTAAATGAGCTGCAAAAAGCACGGTACACTCAAATATAATTGGAACGAAAGAAGGAAGGTTATGGTAAAATGTAGAATTTGGTTTTCCTCCTATGTTCATTGGCCAACTCTTACCAACACCCGAAATCATAATATAATAAATCAAAAGCCCTCCAAAACTTAATCCAATACAGCCATAAATAAATGCTGTAATAGCCATTCTAGTCTCTTTAAGACCTAAAATAGGATCAAGACCATGTATTGGAAATGGACTATACACTTCATTAACAACTATATTGTTGTCTTTTAATTCTTTAACAACTTTCAAAACATCTTGTTCATCATCAAAAATTGCATGTATAATTTTATCTCTCATTTTTACTTTTTATATTCTGAACCTGATGATTTAAGTATACTCTTTATCTCAGCTTGCGCAATAACAGGAAATGCTCTTGCATAAAGTAAAAACAAAACAAAAAAGAATCCAATTGTTCCAACAAAAATTCCAATATCAATAAATGTAGGTGAAAACATAGTCCATGATGAAGGAAGGAAATCTCTATGAAGAGAAGTAACAATAATTACAAAACGTTCAAACCACATTCCTATATTAACAAATATTGACAATATAAATGTAGCTACAAATGAGGTTCTTATTTTATATATCCAATAAAGTTGAGGAATTACCACATTACACGTCATCATACTGGCATATGCCCACCAATAAGGTCCTGTTGCACGATTTAGGAATGCATACTGTTCAAATTCCACCCCAGAGTACCAAGCCATAAAAAGTTCTGTAATATACGCAACCCCGACTAAAGAACCTGTGAAGAGAATAATAACATTCATATACTCTATATGCTTAATAGTAATGTAAGCCTCCATATTAACAACCTTTCTCATTATAATCAATAATGTTTCAACCATAGCAAATCCTGAAAAAAGTGCTCCAAGAACA
>CATIQX010000044.1 GCA_949531795.1 Cryomorphaceae bacterium
AGAAATAAAACCTTCATGCGAGCGGATATTAAAAACTCTATCTCCATCTAACAATAAGTATTGCCCTTTAATTCCTAAAAGTACACCTTCAATAATTGGAGTACGCTCCAACTTTACACTTTTTATTTTTTTAGGATATTGAGTTACAGGATAGATAATCTCTGTTACTGTGTTTTCAGGTAATATATACTGCTTTAATTCTTCAGGAACATGAGTTGAGAGTTCCTGCTTCATTTGCACTAAGTCGACAGGATCTGGATTTCCTGACAGCATCTTACGCCAATTTGTCACATCAGAAACGAAACGTTTTAGTGAAACCTCAATATCTCCTGAAAATCTTCTATTGGGCACTTCAGCTAGTAATATTGCTTGGCTTGCCCCTTGGTCCATCCATCTTACTATTCCTTGGGTACCTCTTGTTATGCCAACCTTTATCCCACTTGAGTTGGCTAAGTATACATAGTGAGGTGCAAGTTGAAATTCTTTTTCCCATTCCAAATCTCTTTCCTCAATTCCTAAATGAGCCGTACATAATTCAGGCTTAAAAATACTTTGAGAAGCTAAAGGTGATTCCCAGAAACATTTATAACAATAACTAGATCGATAAAATTTATCAGACTTTTTCCCACACTGACAAATAACAACCCCACTCCATTCAATTTTAATTTTTTTACCAATATAATCATTCATTTTATGATCAAGACCATGAATATCTAGCGTGTAATGCACTACATCATTTAATTCAGTATGCATTCTTTTAAGTGTATCTCTAAACATATATTTTGTATTTTTCAATCCTTAAAAATACCAAAATTGAGCAAGTTTTCTGTTAAAAATTATATTCTTTCATTTATGATGCAAAAACGTATTCATAATATTGAGGAATTCTGCGTAAACCCAATAAAGACTCAAGAAAAGGTTTTTAACAAGCTTATAATAAAAGGAAAAAATACTAAATTTGGAGAGGAACATCATTTCAATACAATAAGTAAATATTCTCATTTCAAAAAAAATATTCCTATAAGAACCTATGAAGAGTTTTCAGAATACATTAAAAGAACAAGAAGTGGTGAACAAAATGTACTTTGGCCAGGTAAAATAAAATGGTTTTCCAAGTCATCAGGAACAACAAATGCACAAAGTAAATTTATACCTATTACAAAGGAATCGTTAAAAGAATGCCATTTTAAAGGAGGAAAAGATATGCTATCATTATATGGAAATAACTTTCCATTTTCTGATATGTATAACGGAAAAGGGCTAATGTTAGGGGGTACGATAAAAGATTCAGAAGAAGGAAATTATAAAGATGGTGATTTATCTGCTATTCTACTAGATGAATTTCCTTTTTGGGTAAATTATCATAGAGTGCCCGATATTAAGACTGCTCTTATGGAGGATTGGGAGGATAAATTAGAGCGTATTGCGCAGCAAGCTATAAAAGAAAATATTACAAATTTGACTGGGGTACCATCTTGGATGTTAATTTTACTAAAGCGTGTGCTAGTAATAAGTGGTAAAAAAAATATAAGTGAAGTTTGGCCTAAATTAGAGTTATATATGCATGGGGGAGTAAACTTTGAACCCTATAAAGAACAATTCAAGTCTCTTATACCGTCAGAAAAAATGAACTACTTGGAAGGTTATAATGCCTCGGAAGGATTCATTGGTATACAAGATAAAAATCCATCAGAAGGCCTATTATTAATGCTAGATTACGGAATATTTTATGAGTTTATAACTATGGGAAATTTCAAAAAAGGCATTATAGAAACCACTAGTTTAAAAGATGTTCAACTCAATACTGATTACGCACTAGTTATAAGCACTAATTCAGGCTTATGGAGATATCTCATAGGAGATGTAATCCGTTTCACCAACCTTTACCCTTTCAGGATTAAAATTATTGGTCGTACTAAAAGTTTTTTAAACACATTTGGTGAAGAGCTAGTTATAGATAATACTGACAAAGCACTAATTGAAGTTTGCAAAAAACACTATGCATTAGTAAAAGACTATACGGTCGCTCCTATTTTTATCAACGAAAATTCAGGCGGGCATCAATGGCTCATCGAATTTAGTAAAGAACCACAAGATATACATCATTTTAAAATCGATCTTGATAAAGCATTAAAAGCATTAAACTCTGATTACGCAGCAAAAAGAAGTCAGAATTTATTGCTAAATATGCCAGAAATAATACTCATTAAAAACAATGAATTTTACCTTTGGCTTAAAAAAAATAAGCGACTAGGTGGACAATACAAAATACCAAGACTCAGTAACGACCGCAAGGTTGTTGAGGAAATTCTTACACTTCTCTAGAAGTTTTCAACAAAAATAGTTGCTAAATGATATTTCACGCATTCAGTAAAATATCTTTTTTTATTTTAGACGAAAATTTTATATATGCACATAGCAATTGCAGGAAATATTGGTTCTGGAAAAACAACCTTAACCACTAAACTATCTAAACATTATAAGTGGGAAGCACATTATGAAGATGTGGAAAATAATCCTTACTTAAATGATTTTTACAAAGACATGCAAAGATGGTCATTTAACCTGCAAGTGTATTTCTTAAATAGCCGTTTCAGGCAAATTGTGGAAATAAAAGAAAGCGGTAAAGCTTACATTCAAGATAGAACGATCTATGAAGACTCTAAAATTTTCGCGCCTAACCTACATGCTATGGGGCTAATGAGCTCAAGAGATTTTGACAATTACATGGAAATATTTAATTTAATGGATAGTTTCATTGAAGGTCCTGATTTATTAATTTACTTAAGAGCATCAGTTCCTAAATTAGTAGAACAAATCCAAAAAAGAGGAAGAGAGTACGAAAATAGTATCCGTTTAGATTATTTAACTCGATTAAATGAAAGATACGAGGCATGGATCGGTGAATATTCAAAAGGTAAAGTTTTAATAATTGAAGTAGATGATTTAGACTTTGCCGAAAATGAAGAAGACCTAGGTAATATTATTAAAAAGGTAGATACTGAAATAAACGGATTATTCAAATAAAAAAAATAGTAGAAAATAAAAAAGCCACTCAAACGAGTGGCTTTTTATATATATTAGACCAAAGCTTACTTCATACCTTTTATATTTATACTTATCTTATCAGAAGTAGACCTTAAAACATCATCTCCTTTAAATGTTATCATTCCTACAAATGAAACTACTTTGTTTTTTTTATTCACGCTAAATAAAAACTCAGAATTAAATTTATTATCTCCGATTAATAAAGTTCCTTTAACCTGTTTTTCAAAGTCTAGATCACCAGAATAATCTCCGGCAACAGATTTAGAAGTAAAAGACATTTCTTGTTTTTTAGAAATCTGTATTAACTCATCACATATCATATTTTCATTTAACCTGTTAGTCATACAGTCAATATTAATAAAATTAAAACTAGATACCACTTTATTTTTGATGTCAAAAGTAAATGAAGTAGCCTTTGTATTCATTAATCCAGACTTAACAGATTTGATAAGTCTAGCTTCAGAAGGTTGAGGACTCAACATTTCTTCAGAAGGTGATTCAGAATGACTCACTGTACCTTCTCCTAAAATTGGTGCAATCACTAAGCCAATTAAACACGTTAACTTAATTAGAATATTCATAGAAGGACCAGAAGTGTCTTTAAAAGGATCACCAACAGTATCTCCAGTAATTGCAGCTTCATGAGCAGCAGAACCTTTATGCGTCATCTCTCCATTAATCATAACTCCAGCCTCAAATGATTTTTTAGCATTATCCCAAGCTCCACCAGCATTATTTTGAAAAATTGCCCAAAGCACCCCACTTACTGTAACTCCAGCCATGTAACCACCTAGCATTTCAGCAATCATTAATTTATCCATTCCAAATAACATAGGGAGGAAAGTAATGACTAATGGGAAACCAATAGTTAATAAACCTGGTAACATCATTTCTCTTAAAGAAGCTTTTGTAGAAATCTCCACACATTTATCATATTCAGGCTTTCCAGTTCCTTCCATAATTCCAGGAATTTCTTTAAATTGTCTTCTTACTTCATAAACCATTTCCATTGCAGCTTTACCCACTGCATTCATAGCAAGTGCTGAGAAAACAACAGGAACCATCCCTCCAATAAATAACATAGCTAAAACAGGTGCTTTAAAAATATTAATTCCATCAATACCAGTAAAGGTAACATATGCTGCAAATAATGCTAAAGATGTTAGTGCTGCAGAAGCAATAGCAAAGCCTTTACCAGTTGCAGCTGTAGTATTACCAACTGAATCTAAAATATCTGTTCTTTCTCTAACAATAGGCTCTTGCTCACTCATTTCTGCAATACCACCAGCATTATCAGCAATAGGACCAAAAGCATCAATAGCTAACTGCATTGCAGTAGTTGCCATCATTGCTGATGCTGCCATAGCAACACCATAAAAGCCTGCAAATGCATATGAAGACCAAATTGCCATCGCGAATAAGATAACTGTTGGAAAAGTAGAAATCATACCAGTTGCAAGTCCTGCGATAATATTTGTTCCTGCACCTGTAGCTGATTTTTCTACAATATTTAAGATTGGCTTTTTGCCTAATCCAGTGTAGTATTCAGTTACAGAAGAAATAACTCCCCCAACTATTAATCCAACAATTGTAGCATAAAACACACGCATTGCTGTAATATCTTTTAATACGTTCCCTCCTGTTTCAAAGAAATTCATTTTCATAGTTTCAGGTAACATCCATGTAACTAATCCATAACAAGAAACTGCAACTAAAGCAATTGAAAACCAATTCCCTTTGTTTAAAGCTGCCATTACTTCCGATTCTTTTGCATCATTATTTGTAATATTAACTAACATAGTACCTAATAAAGAAATCACTATTCCAAAACCAGCAATTGACATTGGTAACAAAATTGGACCTATAGAACCAAAACCTTTAAATATATTAATATCATTTACCTCAATAATGTAGTTCCCTAATACCATTGCTGCTAAAACTGTTGCAACATACGAGCCAAATAAATCAGCCCCCATACCAGCAACATCTCCTACATTATCACCCACATTATCTGCAATTGTTGCAGGATTTCTTGGGTCATCTTCAGGAATACCAGCCTCAACCTTACCTACTAAATCAGCACCAACATCAGCAGCTTTAGTGTAAATACCACCACCTACTCTTGCGAATAAAGCAATGGATTCAGCTCCTAATGAAAAACCTGCTAAAGTTTCTAATACAATAGTCATATCGTGAGTATTAGTCCAAACACCACCCATAAAGTAATTATAAAAGGCAATAAAAAATACTGTTAATCCTAATACAGCTAAACCAGCAACACCTAAACCCATTACAGTACCACCACCAAAAGATACTTTTAATGCATTTGGCAAACTTGTTCGGGCAGCTTGTGTTGTTCTTACATTTGTTTTAGTAGCAATTTTCATTCCCATATTTCCAGCTAAGGCTGAGAAAAATGCACCCAAAATAAAAGCAATTACTATGAGCCAATGTGTAGATGGCACTATTGTTGAAACAATAAATAGTAGAACACTTACACAAACAACAAAAATTGTTAGTAATCGATATTCAGCATTCAAGAATGCTAATGCTCCTTCATATATGTGGTCAGAAATTTCTTTCATTTTTCCATTTCCAGCATCTTGCTTCATTACCCAAGATTTCTTCACCATCATATAGGCTAATCCTATTAATGCCATGATTATCGGCATATAAATCATCATTGATTCCATATTCTTTTTTTAGTTTAATTATTTTAAAATGGATTGCAAAAATAGTATTTTTATACAAACCGCATAATATCAGGGCTATTTAATACATATGTCTAATTTTTAGCTTTAAAATTAGAGTTCATTTTATAGCAATTTATTAAGTTTGCAATCTAATTTAATCAAATCAAAATAAAAGATGAATATTGTAGTTTGCATTAGTAGTGTGCCTGACACGACTTCAAAAATTAATTTTACTGAAAATAATACTAAATTTGACTCTAGCGGAATTCAATTTGTAATTAACCCTAATGATGAATTCGGATTGACTAAAGCAATGGTGTTAAAAGAAACAAATGGAGGGACATTAAAGGTTATCACAGTAGGAGACATATCAACTGAGCCGATAATTAGAAAAACATTAGCTATCGGAGCCGATAGTGCTGTAAGAATTAACAAAATAGCTACAGATAGTTACACAACAGCATTAGAAATAGCAAATTATCTTAAAGATAATCCTGCTGATTTAATTATAGCAGGTAAAGAATCATTGGATTACAACGGAGGCGCTGTGCCCGCAATGATTGCCGAGATGCTTGACCTTCCTTTTGTAAATGCATGTAACGGATTAGAAATTACAGGAGATACCGCTAAAGTAAGCAGGGAGATTGATGGGGGAAAGGAAAACTTATCAGCTAACTTACCTTTAGTAATTGGAGGTCAAAAAGGGTTGGTTGAAGAATCAGAACTAAGAATTCCTAACATGAGAGGAATTATGCAAGCAAGATCAAAACCTTTACAGGTAATTGAAGCGTCATCAGTAGAAGATTTAACAACTTCGATTAGCTTTGAAAAACCAATTGAAAAAGGGGCTTGTAAACTCGTAGATGCTGATAATGTATCTGAATTAGTAAATCTACTACACAATGAAGCAAAAGTTATTTAATTAAAAAGAATTGAAAAGATGTCAGTATTAGTATATACAGAAAGTTGGGATGGAAATTTCAGAAAAAGCACTTTTGAAGCAGCTTCTTACGCATGTGAAACCGCTAAAATATTAGGAACAGAAGTTATTGCAATTTCTTTAGGTGAAGTCAGTGATGATGAATTAAATAAATTAGGAAACTATGGAGTCAATAAAGTAGTTTCTTTTAATGCTATTGACAAAGGAGACAGTCAATCTGCAACAAAAGCAATTGCAAAAATTGCAAATGACTCTAGTGTATTAATATTTTCAAATACTAATACTGCTAAAATGATAGCACCAAGGCTATCAGCAAAGCTAAAAGCAGGAATAGTAAGTAATGTGATTACTTTATCAGAAAGTGTAAGTCCTTTAAAAGTAAAAAGACAAGCATTTTCGTCAAAAGCAATTGAATTGGCGACTGTAAACTCATCAATTGCCATTTTAGCTATTGCCCCTAACTCGTTTAAGCTAATTGAAACTGGAGGCAATTGTACTATTGAACAAGATTCAACTAATGAAAAAGGAGCAATTAATATTATAGGCAAAGAAACAGCAAGTGGTAAAATTTCTATTTCTGAAGCTGAGATTGTTGTTTCAGCTGGAAGAGGACTAAAAGGTCCTGAAAATTGGGGGATGATTGAAGAGTTAGCTGAGCTTTTAGGAGCTGCAACTGCTTGTTCGAAGCCTGTATCTGATATTGGGTGGAGACCACATGGTGAACATGTAGGTCAAACAGGAAAGGCCGTAGCAGCCGATCTTTATTTTGCAATAGGTATTTCAGGAGCTATACAACACTTAGCTGGAATTAATTCATCCAAAGTAATAGTTGCAATTAATACAGACCCAGAAGCTCCTTTCTTTAAAGCAGCTGATTACGGAATAGTTGGTGATGCTTTTGAAGTAGTACCAAAAATTATTGAAGAGATTAAACAACTTAGGGGTTAGCATGGATTTTGTTCAATTAGATATATCAGCAATTAGGCAAAGTGATTCTCAGAACAATGCATATGTATTGCTATTGAATGAAACAAATGGAAAAAGGCAACTACCCATCGTAATTGGCTGGTGTGAAGCCCGCTCAATTGCTATTGCGCTTGATGGAACAGAAGAACCAGACAGACCATTAACTCATGATTTATTAAAAACTTTTGGAGACAGTTTTGGTATTACAATTCAAAAAATTATTATTCACACTTTAGTTGAAGGTATTTTTCATGCTTCATTCCATTGCAAGCACACAATTAGTGGAGAAGAAGTAGAAATTGACTCCAGGACATCAGATGCTATCGCTATCGCAATAAGATATGGTTGTCCAATTTTTACATATGAGAATATTTTAGCTCGAGCAGGTATTATTATTAATAGTGCCAGAGAAAAAGATGAGGATTTTTCACTTGACGGAGAAGAAGATAAATCCATGGAAAATGATAGCATAACAACATTTGGGCTAGAGAGATTAAAAAAACTATTAGCTAATGCAATTGAAGAGGAAGACTATGAAAAGGCTTCAGAAATAAGAGATGAAATAAAAAAAAGAAACCAAAATTAGATGAATGAAATAATTCAAACATCAGGTTTCTCTTTTGAATCTCTTTTAAGAGGAATTTTAGGAATTTTTTCTTTATTACTTATTGCCTTTGTTTTTTCGCGTAACCGAAAAGAAATAGATTGGAAGCTAGTTGCAAAAGGACTTGGGATTCAAATTTTATTTGCCATACTTATATTAAAAGTCCCATTTATACAAAATGGATTTGAATGGGTAAGCTCTATTTTTGTAGTTATTTTAGGATTTACAAGGGAAGGTAATCTTTTCTTATTTGGTAACCTAGTTGAAAATATTGATTCATTCGGATTTATTTTTGCTTTTCAAGTATTACCAACAATCTTATTTTTCTCAGCTCTTACTTCCTTATTCTTTTATTACGGAATACTTCAAAAGTTAATTTATGGTTTTGCTCTTTTAATGAGAAAAACTTTGAAATTATCTGGGTCGGAAAGTTTAGCGGCGGCTGGTAATATTTTCTTAGGACAAACAGAATCACCATTACTTATTAAACCTTACATTGACAAGATGACTATGTCAGAACTACTATGCCTTATGGCTGGTGGGATGGCAACTATTGCTGGTGGAGTGTTAGCTGCTTACATTGGGTTTTTGGGAGGATCTGATCCTATTCAACAACTATTTTTCGCCAAACATTTATTAGCTGCCTCTGTAATGTCAGCACCAGCTGCTGTTGTAGCAGCCAAAATATTATTACCTGAAACTGAAAAGGTAAATAAGGATATGAATATCTCTAAAGAACAGATCGGAACAAACGCTTTAGAAGCTATAACTATAGGCACAACTCAAGGCTTAAAGCTAGCTGTAAATGTAGGTGCTATGCTGATAGTATTTATTGCTTTTGTTGCTATGGCAAACTATTTTCTAGAAGACTTTATAGGAAGTTTTACAGGAATTAACACTTGGGTATCTTCAATTACAAACGGGAAATATGAAGGCTTAACCTTACAATTTATTTTAGGCTATACTTTAGCACCACTTACTTGGTTAATGGGTGTCTGTAGTCAAGATATGATTTTAGTTGGACAATTATTGGGAGAAAAAACAATACTAAATGAATTTGTAGCTTACATTTCTTTAGGAGATTTAAAGGCAAGCGGGAAATTCTTTGAAGAAAAATCAATAATAATAGCAACTTATATTTTATGTGGGTTTGCCAACATTTCTTCAATTGGAATACAGATTGGAGGAATAGGCGCTTTGGCTCCAAAGAGAACCAAAGATTTATCCAAATTAGGAATATTAGCATTAATAGCAGGAACATTGGCTTCCCTATTTACTGCTGTAATTGTAGGAATGATTTTATAATGATAAAAAACTAGTAAATATAAAATGCAACAATATTTAGATTTAATGAGACGCGTGATGCATGAAGGCACGCTAAAAGCAGACCGAACAGGTACAGGAACTAAAAGTGTTTTTGGACATCAAATGCGTTTTGATTTATCAGAAGGCTTCCCATGTATCACCACAAAAAAGTTGCACTTAAAATCTATTATTCATGAATTACTTTGGTTTTTAAAGGGAGATACGAATATAAAATATCTTAAAGAAAATGTAGTGCGTATCTGGGACGAATGGGCAGATGAAAATGGTGATTTAGGCCATGTATATGGGTACCAATGGAGAAGTTGGCCAGCACCAGACGGCAAGCACATAGATCAAATTAAACAAGTAGTAGAGACACTTGAAAAAAATCCGGATAGCAGAAGAATTATTGTAAGTGCTTGGAATGTGGGTGAAATTGAACAAATGGCTTTACCTCCTTGTCATGCTTTCTTCCAATTTTATGTAGCAGATGGTAAACTTTCTTGTCAATTGTATCAAAGAAGTGCCGATATCTTTTTGGGTGTCCCGTTCAATATTGCTTCATACGCCTTACTTACTATGATGATGGCGCAAGTCTGTAATCTGGAATTGGGTGATTTTGTACACACTTTGGGTGATGCGCACATTTACACCAATCATTTTGAGCAAACAGAATTACAATTAAGTAGAGATACAAAAGCATTACCAAAAATGAAAATTAATCCAGAGGTGAAAAGTATTTTTGATTTTACTATTGATGATTTTGAGTTAGTCGATTATAAATTTCACCCACACATTAAAGGAAAAGTAGCAATATAATGGCAAATATAATAGTATTAGGAGCAGGATTAGTAGGAGGTGTAATGGCTAAAGATTTAGC
>CATIQX010000045.1 GCA_949531795.1 Cryomorphaceae bacterium
AATTGAAGAAATTCAACTCTATCATGAAGAAAATGACTGTTCATAAAGAAATAAAATAAAAGAAAATGGCAAAAAAGACAGTAGCATCATTACAGAAAAAAGGAGCAAAAGCTTTTACAAAAGCTGTGAAAATGGTTAAAACAGCAAGTGGATCTTACTCTTTTAAAAGTGAAATTGTACCAAAGGATAAAGTAAAAGAATTCTTTGCAAAAAAATAGTATTTAACTATACGTAGGCAAAAGCTTCTTTCTATCTTTGAAAGGAGCTTTTTGTGTTTATTAAAGTAAATAATTATGGGGATATTTGGTTTTTTTTCAAAAGATAAAAAAGATAAGCTTGATAAAGGTTTAGAGAAAACTAAGGAAAATGTTTTTAATAAAATTTCACGTGCTGTTGCTGGTAAAACTACTATTGATGAGCTAGCACTAGATGATATTGAAGAAGCCTTAATCACTTCAGATATTGGAGTTGAAACATCGCTTAAAATTATTGGTAAACTTGAGGGAAGAGTTTTAAGAGAAAAATACATTAATACTAGTGAGTTAAATAATTTTCTTAAAGAAGAAATATCATTATTGATGAAGGATTCTTATGATGAAATACCTGTAATTAATGGCCCCTATGTAATTATGGTTGTTGGTGTTAATGGTGTGGGTAAAACAACTACAATCGGAAAATTGGCACATCAATTTAAGCAGCAGGGTAAAAAAGTTGTACTTGGTGCGGCTGATACTTTTCGTGCAGCAGCAGTTGATCAGTTAGTTATTTGGGCGGATAGAGCTGGAGTTGAAATTGTAAAACAACATATGGGTTCTGATCCTGCTTCAGTTTGTTTTGACACTTTACAATCAGCGAAAGCAAGTGGCGCTGAAGTTGTAATTATTGATACTGCAGGAAGATTGCATAATAAAATCAATTTGATGAACGAATTAACTAAGATAAAAAATGTAATGGCTAAAGTAATTCCTGATGCTCCACATGATGTAATGTTGGTGTTAGATGCTTCTACAGGACAAAATGCTATTGAACAGGCAACTCAGTTTACAAAAGCTACTAAAGTTAATTCTTTAGCACTTACTAAACTAGATGGTACAGCAAAAGGAGGGGTAGTTATTGGTATTTCTGATCAGTTTCAGATACCTGTTCGTTACATTGGAGTCGGAGAGGGTGTGGATGATTTACAAGTCTTCAATAAAAATGAATTTATAGATTCACTATTTAACTAGATGAGAACAAAATCAACAAAGAAAAATAAAATTAATGTCATTACTTTAGGTTGTTCTAAGAATGTCTATGATTCTGAGGTATTAATGGGTCAATTGGCAGCCAATAATATGGAGGTAGAACATGAATCTGATAAGGATGATTCCAATATTGTTGTAATAAATACTTGTGGTTTTATTGATAATGCAAAGGAGGAATCTATTAACACTATATTAGAACAAGCAGAACGTAAAGAAGCTGGTTATATCGATAAACTGTATGTTACTGGTTGCTTATCAGAACGTTATAAGCCAGATTTAGAAAAAGAGATTACCAATGTTGATCAGTATTTTGGAACAACTGATTTGCCAAAATTATTAAAAGTTTTAGGTGCAGACTATAAACATGAGTTATTAGGTGAGCGATTAACCACTACTCCTAAGCATTATGCTTATCTTAAAATTGCCGAAGGTTGTGATAGACCTTGTTCATTTTGTGCTATTCCACTAATGAGGGGTAAACACAAATCTACTCCTATAGAAAAGTTAGTTATTGAAGCCAAAAATTTAGCTAAAAATGGGGTTAAGGAGCTGATACTTATTGCTCAGGATTTAACTTTTTATGGACTGGATATTTATAAAAAGAGAAGATTGGCTGATTTATTGATTGAGCTATCTAAAGTAGAGGGAATTGAATGGATTCGTCTGCATTACGCTTTCCCTACAGGATTCCCACAAGATGTATTGGATGTAATTAGAGAGAATGCTAAAGTGTGTAACTATATTGATATCCCTTTACAGCACATAAATGATGAAATTCTAAAATCTATGAAAAGAGGAACTTCTCATAAGAAGACAGATAATTTGTTAAAAGCATTTAGACAAAAAGTACCAAATATGGCTATCCGTACTTCATTGATAGTTGGTTATCCTGGTGAAACAGAAGAAAGATTCCAAGAATTAAGGCAGTGGGTTCAGGATACAAAATTTGATAGACTGGGTGTATTTACTTATTCTCATGAAGAAAACACTTCTGCTCACGTTCTGGATGATGATATTTCTGATGAAGTTAAAAAAGCAAGGCAAGAAGAAATTATGGATTTGCAAACTCATATTTCTTGGGATTTAAATCAAAAAAAGATAGGAAAAACCTTTAAAGTATTATTTGATCGAAAGGAGGGGGATTACTTTGTTGGGCGTACTGAGTTTGACAGTCCTGATGTGGATAATGAGGTATTGGTTAAAGCTGCTAAAACTTATATAAGAATGGGTGATTTTGCTAATGTACTTATTGAAAAGACAGATCATTTTGATTTATATGGTGTAGTGGTTAATTAATAATTGAATTCACTATTTTTGTAACTTAATAGTAAAAAAATATGTTTGAAAATTTATCAGAAAAACTTGACAAGGCATTTAAAGTTCTAAAAGGGCAGGGTAGTATTTCCGAAATTAATGTTGCTCAAACAATGAAAGAAATCCGTAAGGCATTACTTTCAGCTGATGTTGATTTTAAAACAGCTAAATCCTTTACTTCAAGGGTCCAGAAAAAAGCTTTAGGAGAAAAAGTGCTTTCCGCTATTGATCCAGGACAGTTGCTAATTAAAATCATGAAGGATGAGTTGGCTGAACTTATGGGAAGTGAACAGTCTGAAATTTCCTTAGAGGGTACGCCATCAGTAATTCTTATTGCAGGTTTGCAAGGAAGTGGTAAAACAACTTTTTCTGGAAAGCTAGCATTTCATCTTAAAAATAATAAAAATAAACGTCCTTTGTTGGTAGCTTGTGATGTGTATCGTCCTGCTGCAATTGATCAAATTGAGGTATTAGCTGAACAAGTAGGTGTTGATGTTTTTCAGGACAGGGAAAATAAAAATCCTGTACTAATTGCTGAAAATGCAATTAAGCATGCTAAAACAAACGGACATAATGTAGTAATTATCGATACGGCTGGTCGTTTGGCTGTTGATGAAGCTATGATGAGTGAAATAGCCGCTGTTAAAAAGGCTGTTAATCCACAGGAAATTTTATTTATTGTAGATTCCATGACAGGGCAAGATGCTGTAAATACAGCAAAAGCCTTTAACGATAAACTAAATTTTGATGGAGTAGTCCTTACTAAATTAGATGGTGATACTAGAGGAGGTGCTGCTCTTACTATTCGTTCAGTTGTGGATAAACCAATTAAGTTTATTGGAACTTCTGAAAAAATGGATGGTCTTGATATATTCTATCCTGATAGAATGGCAAGCCGTATTTTAGGAATGGGAGATGTTATTTCCTTAGTGGAGCGTGCTCAGCAACAATTTGATGAAGAAGAAGCTAGGCAAGTACAGAAGAAAATTGCGAAAAACCAATTTGGTTTTGATGATTTCCTAAAGCAAATACAGCAAGTGAAAAAGATGGGAAATATGAAGGACTTGATGGGTATGATTCCTGGAATGGGTAAGGCTATGAAGGGAGTAGATGTTGAAGATGATGCTTTTAAGGGAATTGAAGCAATGATACATTCTATGACCAAACAAGAGCGTGAAAATCCTAAATTACTGAACGGAAGTAGAAAGAAAAGAATTGCTGTTGGAAGTGGAACTTCAGTCGTTGAGGTTAATCAGTTAATTAAACAGTTTAGCCAAATGGGTAAAATGATGAAGATGATGCAAGGTGGTGGTGCGAAGCAAATGATGCAAATGATGAAGAGTCAGGGAGGTATTGCTGGACCTAAGTAAGTATCCTAAATGTTTAATAGTATATCTTTGTATTAAAAGATTTGAATAAAGAAAATAAAAAACAATGATTTTACTTGACGGAAAAAAAACATCAAATGATATTAAAGATGAGATTGCTAGTGAGGTATCCCAATTAGTTGCTAATGGTGGTAAAAAACCACATTTGGCAGCAATACTTATCGGAGATAATGGTGCGAGTGAAACTTATGTAAATGCAAAAGTAAAAGCTTGTTTAGAGGTTGGATTTAGTTCTACATTGGTTCGTTTGGATACATCTGTTACGCAAGAGCAATTACTTGCTGAAGTAGAAAAAATTAATATAAATTCTGATATTGATGGTTTGATTGTACAATTGCCTTTACCTTTTCATATTGATGAAATGAAAGTGACTGAATCTATTCTGCCATCAAAAGATGTTGATGGTTTTCATCCAACTAATATTGGTAAAATGGCTTTAAATTTACCTACTTATCTTCCTGCAACTCCTGCGGGAATTTTAGAATTATTATTAAGGTACAATATAGAAACATCAGGAAAACATTGTGTAGTAATTGGAAGAAGCCATATTGTAGGTTCTCCAATGAGTATCTTGATGGCAAGAAATACTAATCCTGGAAATTGTACTGTTACACTTACCCATAGCAGGACAAAAAACCTTAATGAAATCACCAAAACAGCTGATATTTTAATTGTTGCTTTGGGTAAAGCTGAGTTTGTTACAGCCAACATGGTCAAGGATGGGGTTGTTATTATTGATGTTGGAATAACAAGAATTAAGTCAGATAAAACAAAAAGTGGTTGGAAATTATTAGGAGATGTTGATTTTAAAGGAGTTAAGAATAAGTGCAATTTTATTACTCCTGTTCCTGGTGGAGTGGGGCCTATGACCATTGCTATGTTGTTAAAAAACACATTATTATCATCAAAAAGTAATTTATATTAAATTTTTACTATATTTGCCGCAGTTTTGTGGGGTTGTTCCCACTAGTATTAATAAAATTTAAAAAAACAATTATGGAAGGAACAGTAAAATGGTTTAATGCAAGTAAAGGTTATGGTTTCAT
>CATIQX010000046.1 GCA_949531795.1 Cryomorphaceae bacterium
AAAAAAGAAATGCTTCCAACATTTAAAATAATAAAAACAAATTAAAACAAATTAAAATGGCAGATTTAAAAAAATTCGCAGAAGAACTAGTTAACCTTTCAGTAAAAGATGTTAACGAATTAGCAACTATCCTTAAAGATGAGTATGGCATTGAGCCAGCAGCAGCAGTTGCAGTAGCAGGTCCCGCAGTAGCAGGAGGTGGTGCTGAAGCAGCAGAAGAGCAAACTGAATTTGATGTTATCTTGAAAGAAGTAGGAGCTACAAAATTAAAAGTTGTTAAAACTGTTAAAGAATTAACAGGTTTAGGATTGAAAGAAGCTAAAGATATTGTTGATAGTGCTCCAAAGGCAGTTAAAGAAGGAGTTTCTAAGGACGAAGCTGAAGGAATTCAGAAAGCTTTAGAAGAAGCTGGAGCTGTAGTTGAGCTTAAGTAATTCTTTAAATATTTAAAAGGTTTAAATCTTATGTTAACATAAGGTTTAAACCCTTTCGTTTTTTTGTAGAACCCCCTTTTTTTAACTAAAACATACAGTCTTGGCCAAACAAAATAACAACCAAAGAATAAATTTCGCATCCATTAAGAATACGGTTAATTTCCCGGATTTTTTAGATGTTCAGCTTAAAAGCTTCCAATCTTTTTTTCAAATAGGTACTACTTTAGATGAAAGAAGAAACGAGGGGCTTTATAAAGCTTTTGAAGAACTTTTTCCAATTACAGATTCAAGGAACAATTTCGTTCTTGAATTTATTGATTATACAATTGACCCTCCAAGATATTCTATTGAAGAGTGTATTAATAGAGGTTTAACTTTTAAAGTACCTTTAAAAGTTAAATTAAAATTATATTGTACTGATCCAGATCATGAAGATTTTGAAACTATAGTTCAGGATGTATATTTCGGAAACATTCCGTTTATGACTCCTAAAGGTAGTTTTGTAGTTAATGGAGCTGAAAGAATTATTGTTTCACAATTACACAGATCACCAGGCGTCTTCTTTGGACAAAGTTTTCATTCTAATGGAACAAAATTATATTCAGCTAGGGTAATTCCTTTTAAAGGTTCTTGGATTGAGTTTACTACAGATATTAACAATGTTATGTATGCTTACATTGATAGAAAGAAAAAATTACCAGTTACCACATTATTAAGAGCTATTGGTTATGAAAGTGATAGGGACATTCTTGAAATCTTTAATCTTGCTGATGAAGTTAAGGTTTCTAAAAGTGGATTAAAAAGAGTTGTTGGAAGAAAATTAGCTGCTAGAGTTTTAAAATCTTGGGTAGATGACTTTGTAGATGAAGATACAGGTGAATTAGTTCCAATTGAAAGAAATGAAGTAATTCTTGAGAGAGATACTATTATTGAGAAATCACACATTGAAGATATTGTGAATTCTGGAGTTGAAACTATCTTATTACATAAAAATGATGGTAGTGCTTCAGACCATGCTTTAGTTTATAATACATTACAAAAAGATCCTACTAACTCTGAAGTTGAGGCAGTTCGTCATATTTACAGACAATTAAGAAGTGCAGAAGCTCCCGATGATGAAACAGCAAGAGGAATTATTGATAAATTATTTTTCTCTGATCAAAGATATAGCTTGGGTCATGTTGGAAGATTTAGAATTAATAGAAGATTAAAACTTGATATTCCTGAAGATAAAATGGTATTAACTAATGAAGATATAGTATCCATCATTAGTAATCTTATTTCTTTAGTCAATTCTAAGGTTGATGTTGATGATATAGATCATTTGAGTAACAGAAGAATTAGAACGGTAGGGGAACAGCTTTCAAATCAATTTAACGTAGGGTTGAGTAGAATGGCACGAACTATTAGAGAGAGAATGAACGTAAGAGACAACGAGGTTTTTACGCCTATCGATCTTATTAATGCCAAAACATTATCTGCAGTAATTAATTCATTTTTTGGAACTTCGCAATTATCTCAATTTATGGACCAAACAAATCCATTAGCTGAGGTAACTCACAAAAGAAGAATTTCAGCTCTTGGACCTGGAGGTTTAACTAGAGAAAGAGCAGGCTTTGAGGTTCGTGATGTTCACTATACGCACTATGGAAGATTGTGTCCTATTGAAACGCCTGAGGGACCAAATATTGGGCTTATTTCATCTTTGGCTGTTTTTGCTAAAATTAATACTTTAGGATTTATTGAAACTCCTTACAGAGAAGTTAATGAAGGAAAGATTGATATTTCAATACCGCCTGTATATAAAAGTGCTGAAGAAGAAGAGGAACAAATTATTGCACAAGCAAACGCTCCTCTTACTGAGGATGGTAAATTTGAAAATGATAGAATCCAATCAAGAAGAGAAGCAGATTATTTAATTGCTGAACCTAATAATGTTACTTTAATGGATGTAGCTCCTAATCAAATTGCATCTATAGCAGCATCTTTAATTCCATTCTTGGAACATGATGATGCAAATAGAGCACTGATGGGGTCGAACATGATGCGTCAGGCAGTGCCTTTATTGAGAACTGATGCACCAATTGTTGGTACAGGACTTGAGCCTCATGTTGCTCGTGATTCTCGTACAATGATTAATGCTGAAGGTGAAGGTAAAGTAACTTATGTTGATGCAAATACAATTAAAGTAAAGTATACAAAAACTGATGAAGAAGAATTAGTTAGCTTTGATGAAAATGAAAAAACGTATAACTTAACTAAGTTTCAAAAAACCAATCAGAGAACATGTATTAACATCCAGCCAATTGTTAGCGTTGGAGATAAAGTAACTAAAGGTCAAGTTTTGTGTGATGGTTATGCAACTGAAAATGGTGAATTAGCAATTGGTCGTAACCTAAAAGTTGCCTTTATGCCCTGGAAAGGATATAACTTTGAGGATGCAATTATATTGTCAGAAAGAGTTGTAAGAGAAGATTTATTTACTTCATTACATATTGCTGAACATGTTGTTAATGTAAGAGAAACAAAAAGGGGTGCTGAGGAATTAACTGCTGATATTCCTAATATTTCAGAAACTGCAACTAAAGATTTAGATGAGTTTGGAATGGTAAGAATTGGTGCCCATGTTAAAACTGGTGATATTCTTATTGGTAAAATAACTCCTAAAGGCGAATCTGATCCTACTCCTGAAGAAAAATTATTAAGAGCTATATTTGGTGAAAAAGCGGGAGATGTAAAAGATGCATCATTAAAAACTAAACCTTCTAACCAAGGAGTAGTTATAGGTAAATCATTATTTTCTAAAACTGTAAAAGATAGAAGAGCTAAATCAGCTGATAAAGATGAGTTAGAACGTTTAGATTCTGTTTTTGAAAAAGATGCATTGGCACTTAAAAATATTTTAGCAACTAAACTTTACCAAATTGTAGGTGGTAAGGCATCTAAAGGTATTAAAAATATTTTAGGAGAGGAAGTAATTCCTAAGAGCGAGAAGTTTACTAAGAAGATGTTATTAGGAATTGATTTCACATTAGTCGACCCTTACAAGTGGACAGGTAGTCAAGAAAATAATATTTTAGTAAACAGAACAATTCAAAATTTTTTAAGAAAGTATAATGACGTTTATGGAGAGCATAGAAGAAAGCGTTTTGCAATTACTATTGGTGATGAATTGCCAAATGGAGTTCTTCAGCTAGCAAAAGTTCAGATTACTCAAAAGAGAAAAATTAAAGTTGGAGATAAATTAGCAGGTCGTCATGGTAATAAAGGTATTGTGTCGCGTATAGTTAAAGATGAAGATATGCCTTTCTTAGAAGATGGAACTCCTGTTGATATTATATTGAATCCACTTGGAGTGCCATCAAGGATGAATCTAGGTCAGATATATGAAACTATTTTAGGTTGGGCGGGAGATGAGTTAGGTAAGAAATACTTTACCCCTGTCTTTGATGGAGCAAGTATGGATCAAATTAATGCTGAAACTGATGAAGCTAAGTTACCAAGATTAGGTCAAACTTTTCTTTATGATGGTGGTACTGGTGAGCGTTTTGAACAAACTGCAACAGTAGGTATAATATACATGCTTAAGTTGGGTCATTTAATTGATGATAAAATGCATGCTCGTTCTATTGGACCATACTCGCTAATTACCCAACAACCACTTGGAGGTAAGGCTCAGAATGGAGGGCAGAGACTTGGAGAGATGGAGGTGTGGGCTTTGGAAGGATATGGTGCTGCTAATATCTTACAAGAGATGCTTACTTTAAAATCTGATGATGTAGTAGGTAGAGCAAAGGCATTTGAGGCCATAGTAAAAGGTCAAGAATTGCCAACACCAGGAATTCCAGAATCATTCAATGTATTATTACATGAATTGAATGGCTTAGGACTTAAAGTTTCACTTGAATAAAATACTAATGAGAAATACAAAAAATAACAGACAGGCTCAGGACATTAATGCGATAAAGATCTCTTTATCATCTCCTGAAGATATTTTAGGCAAATCATCTGGTGAGGTTACAAAACCGGAAACGATTAATTATAGAACTTACAAACCAGAAAGTGGTGGATTATTTTGTGAAAGAGTTTTTGGTCCCACCAAAGATTTTGAATGCCATTGTGGTAAATACAAAAGAATTCGTTACAGAGGAATCGTATGTGATAGATGTGGAGTAGAAGTAACTGAAAAGAAAGTAAGAAGAGAACGTATAGGTCACATTAGTTTGGTTGTACCTGTTGCTCATATCTGGTATTTTCGTACTTTACCTAATAAAATTGGATATTTATTGGGGTTACCATCTAAGAAATTAGATATGATAATTTACTATGAACGTTTTGTAGTAATTAACGCTGGTGAAGGAACTGTAAATTCTGAAGGAGAAGCTATACAATATTTAGATTTTCTTACTGAAGAGGAGTACTTAGATGTCTTAGATGCACAGCCATTAGAAAATCAGTATTTAAGTGATGAAGATCCTAAGAAATTTGTTGCAAAAATGGGTGCTGAGGCAATTCATAATTTATTAGCAAATTTAAATTTAGATGATTTATCATATAAATTAAGAGATCAAGCTGCTAATGAAACTTCGCAGCAAAGAAAAACTGAGGCATTAAAACGTTTACAAATTGTTGAATCTATGCGTGAAGGACATTTGCATACTGAAAACAGACCTGAATGGATGACTATTAAAGTTATTCCAGTTATTCCACCAGAATTACGACCATTAGTGCCATTGGATGGAGGACGTTTTGCTACTTCTGATTTAAATGATTTGTATAGAAGAGTAATTATTAGAAACAATAGATTAAAAAGATTAATGGAGATTAATGCTCCTGAAATTATTTTGAGAAATGAAAAAAGAATGTTACAGGAATCTGTTGATGCTCTTTTTGATAATTCAAGAAAATCATCAGCAGTGAAAGCAGATGGTAAAAGGCCTTTAAAGTCTCTTTCTGATTCCTTAAAAGGTAAACAAGGTAGATTTCGTCAGAACTTACTTGGAAAAAGGGTTGATTATTCTGCTCGTTCTGTAATTGTTGTAGGGCCGGAATTAAGTTTACACGAATGTGGAATACCTAAGGATATGGCTTCTGAACTTTACAAACCCTTTATTATTAGGAAACTTATTGAAAGAGGAATTGTAAAAACAGTTAAATCTGCAAAAAAGATTATTGATAGCAAAGAGCCTGTAGTCTGGGATATTTTGGAAAATGTAATGAAAGGGCATCCAGTTTTATTAAATAGAGCTCCTACACTACACAGACTAGGTATACAGGCTTTCCAGCCTAAAATGATTGAGGGCAAAGCAATTCAATTACATCCATTAGCCTGTGCGGCCTTTAATGCAGATTTTGATGGTGATCAAATGGCGGTACATTTACCATTAGGTGCTGCTGCAATTTTAGAAGCGCAAGTTTTAATGCTCGCTTCACACAATATTTTGAATCCTGCAAATGGAGCTCCTATTACCGTTCCTTCACAGGATATGGTACTTGGTTTGTATTATATGACTAAGGAGAAGTTCTCTACTGACGAAGAAAAAGTCAAAGGTGAGGGTATGATTTTTTATTCTTTAGATGAGGTGAAAATTGCTTACAATGAAAAGCAGGCTGATTTGCATGCAATGATTAAAATAAGAATTACAGATACTAAAGGTGAGACTTCTTTAGTAGATACAACTGTTGGAAGAGTTTTATTTAACGAATTTGTTCCTGTAGAGGTTGAATATGTTAATGAACTTCTAACCAAAAAAGCGTTAAGAAATATTATTGGTGAAATATTAGAAACTTGTGGTGTAGCTGGTACGGTCCATTTCTTAGATGCTATTAAAACTATTGGTTTTGATATGGCTTTTAGAGGTGGCTTATCGTTTAATCTAGGTGATGTACTTGTGCCTGAAGAAAAAGAAGGGTTAATTGCTGAGGCTAATAAAAAAGTAGCTGAAATTAAGAATAATTATTCTATGGGTTTCATTACTAATAATGAAAGATATAACCAAGTAATTGATGTTTGGACAACTACTAATGCTCGATTGACTGATACAGTTATGAGAAATATTAGTTCAGATAAACAAGGATTTAATTCAGTATATATGATGCTTGACTCTGGCGCAAGGGGTTCTAAGGAACAAATTCGTCAGTTATCAGGTATGAGGGGATTGATGGCTAAACCCAAAAAGTCTGGTGATCATGGAGAGTCTATTATTGAAAATCCGATTACAACTAACTTTAGAGAGGGACTTTCAATTTTAGAATACTTTATTTCGACTCACGGTGCAAGAAAAGGACTTGCTGATACGGCCCTTAAAACTGCAGATGCTGGTTACCTTACAAGAAGATTAGTTGATGTAGCTCAAGATGTTATTGTTACTGAACAAGATTGTGAGACTTTAAGAGGTTTGGAAGCTTTTGCATTGAAAAACAATGATGATATTATAGAATCATTAAGTGATAGAATTTCTGGAAGGGTAAGTTTGCATGATGTGTATCATCCGAAAAGTGATAAATTAATGGTTGCTTCATCTGAAATGATTACTGGTAATGTTGCTAAGGAAATTGATGCTGCTGGAATTGAAATGGTTGAGGTTCGTTCAGCATTAACTTGTGCAACTCGTAGAGGTATTTGTGTTAATTGTTATGGTAAATCATTATCAACTAATAGAATGGCTCAAGTAGGAGAAGCGGTTGGTGTTGTTGCAGCTCAATCAGTTGGAGAGCCTGGTACACAGCTTACACTTAGGACGTTCCATGTTGGGGGTACAGCTTCTAGATCAGAGGTTGATTCTTCTATCACTATCAAGAAGGATGGTAGATTAGAGATTGATGATTTAAGAACGGTTAAGACAACAAACAAAGATGGGGAAAAGATTGAAATTGTAATTAGTAGATCTGCTGAAACTAGAGTAATTGATGATAAGAATGGAGTAATTCTTTCTACGAAAATTGTTCCTTATGGTTCTACTATATTTATTAAAGATGGAAATGTTAAGAAAGGTGATGTTATTTGTGAGTGGGATCCTTATAATGCTGTAATTATTTCAGAGGTTGCTGGTAAGGTAGAGTTTGTTGATATTGAGGAAGGTGTTTCTTATCGTACTGAATCAGATGAGCAGACAGGTTATCAGGAAAAAGTAATAATTGATAGTAGAAATAGAAAAAGTTCTCCAACTATTCAAATTGGTGATAAAAACTATAGTGTTCCTGTAGGTTCTCATTTAGCTGTTGAGGATTCGAGTAAAATTAAAGCGGGTGCTATCTTGGCTAAGATTCCAAGGTCAGGAGGTTCATCTGGGGATATTACAGGTGGTCTTCCAAGAGTAACAGAAATGTTTGAAGCAAGAAACCCTTCTAACCCTGCTGTTGTTTCTGAAATTGATGGTTCTGTATCATTTGGAAAAATTAAAAGAGGAAACAGAGAGGTAATTATTACGTCAAAAAATGGTGAAACTAAAAAATACTTAATTAAATTATCTAAGCAAATTTTAGTGCAAGAGAATGATTATGTAAAGTCAGGTCTTCCTCTTTGTGATGGGGTTATTACTCCTGCAGATATTTTGGCAATTAAAGGTATAGTTTCTGTACAACAATACATTGTAAATGAAATTCAAGATGTATATCGCCTACAAGGGGTAAAGATTAATGATAAACATTTTGAAGTTTTGGTAAGACAAATGATGCGTAAAGTAAAAATTGCTGATTCTGGGGATACTTATTTCTTAGAGAATTCATTAGTTGGAAAAGAAAGTTTTAATGAGCAAAATGACAAGATTTTTGGAATGAAGTTTGTAACTGATGCTGGTGATTCGGAAGAATTAAAAGCGGGTCAAATTATTTCACCAAGAGAGTTAAGAGAGGAGAATTCTAGATTGAAGCGTAAAGATATGAAAGAAGTTGAATCAAGAGGAGCTATATCTGCAGTTGCAACTCCAATTCTTCAAGGAATAACAAGAGCTTCATTGCAAGTAGATTCTTGGATCTCAGCTGCATCATTCCAGCAAACTACTAAAGTACTTAACGAGGCTGCAATTAATGCTAAGCGTGATAACTTAATAGGATTAAAAGAGAATGTAATTATTGGTAAGAAAATACCAGCAGGTACAGGATTAATTCAAGCAAGCGAAACTATTGTTGGTTCTCAAGCTGAGTACGATAAATTAATGAATTCAGATACTAATGAGGCAGTTACTGAAACAGTAACTTCATTAGAAGAGTAAAATAATAATAATTATGTCAGGTGAAAATAAAAAGGATGGACTAAATATTGAGCTTACTGAAGAGATAGCTGAAGGGACTTATAGCAATTTAGCTATTATTAATCATTCTCCATCAGAATTTGTAGTTGATTTTATTCAAATGATGCCAGGAATTCCTAAAGCTAAAGTTAAGTCGAGAGTTATTTTAACTCCTCAACATGCTAAACGTTTAATGAAGGCACTTGCAGATAATGTAAGTAAATTTGAAAATCAGCATGGAGAGATAAAAGATATTGATCCATCTGCTGGAATGCCAATAAATTTTGGAGGACCCACACCATTAGCATAATTTGTAAAATTATAAAACTAAAAAAGCCTGCAATTGCAGGCTTTTTTTATGTTTAATATTTAAGTTTATTTTCCTAAAAAAGGGTACTTATAATCTGTTGCTGGTACAAATGTTTCTTTAATTGTTCTTGGTGAAACCCATCTTAATAAATTTAAGATTGATCCTGCCTTATCATTTGTTCCTGAACCTCTAGCACCACCAAAAGGTTGTTGA
>CATIQX010000047.1 GCA_949531795.1 Cryomorphaceae bacterium
ATTGAAGGTTCAGACGGAACTGATTACTTTGCGCATTTCCAAGAAATTCAAATTGAAGGTTACAAAACTTTAAAAGAAGGTTCAGCGGTATCTTTTGAGCCAGGAGATGGTGAAAAAGGCCCAGTAGCTAAAAATATTGTAAACGCTTAATTAGCATAATATAATATAAGAAATAAAACGGGCTTAATGCCCGTTTTTTTTATGCCTTATTTTTTAGCTTTTCTTCTAGTTCTTGCAATTCGTCTCGCAAACGTGTAGCTTCCATAAAATTTAGATTTTTTGCCATGCGCTGCATTTCTCTCTTTGTATGACTAATCATATTTTTTAATTGATTGCTGTCTGCATTTTCAATATTTGGAATATTTTTATTAGTACTTGGTCCTGTAATTTTATAAGGGTTTAAACTATCAGTTAACGAATTTCCTTTTTTCTGAAGTAAAGGTTGGGGTGTTAGTCCATTTTTTTTGTTGTAGGCTTGTTGTTTTTCTCTTTTTCTATTAGTTTCATCAATAGTTCTTCGCATTGAGTTTGTAATTCTATCTGCATACATAATTACAAGTCCATTAATGTTTCTAGAAGCCCTTCCAGCAGTTTGTGTTAAAGCTCTTTCCGATCTTAAAAACCCTTCTTTATCTGCATCCATAATAGCAACTAAACTTACTTGAGGTAAGTCTAATCCTTCTCTTAATAAATTTACCCCAATTAATACATCAAATTCCCCCTCCTTTAATCCATTTAATATTTCCACTCTTTCTAGCGTGTCAACATCTGAATGGATATAGCGACATTTAATACTAAATTTTGTTAAGTATTTACTGAATTCTTCAGCCATTCTTTTGGTAAGTGTAGTCACTAGTATTCGTTCTCTTTTCTCAATTCGTATTCTAATCTCTTCTAAAAGGTCATCTATTTGATTTTTTGAAGGTCGAACGTCAATGATAGGTTCAAGTAATCCTGTCGGACGAATAATTTGTTCCGCTATTATGCCTTCAGATTTTTCTAGTTCATAATCTGCAGGAGTAGCACTTACATAGATAGTTTGATTGTTTATCGTTTCAAATTCTTCAAACTTAAGTGGTCTGTTATCCATCGCTGCCGGTAAACGAAATCCGTGTTCTACTAAGTTAATTTTTCTTGCTTTATCTCCACCATACATAGCACGAATTTGTGGGAGGGTTACATGGCTTTCATCAATCACAGTAATAAAATCAGCTGGAAAATAATCTAATAAACAGAAAGGTCTGCTTCCTTCATTTCTGCCATCAAAATACCTTGAGTAGTTTTCAATTCCTGAGCAATAACCTAGTTCTTTAATCATTTCTAGATCAAAGTTGGTGCGTTCATCTAATCGTTTTGCTTCGGTAGAAAGCCCGATTTCTTGAAGATAATCGACTTGTTTTCTTAAGTCATCTTGTATAGCTGCGATGGCACCATGTATTTTTTCTTTTGAGGCAACAAAGATGCTGGCAGGAAAAACTCTGACTTCTTCAAGGGAATCAATTATCTTTCCGTTTTCAGGATTAAAGCTCTCAATTTCCTCAATTTCATTTCCAAAGAAATGAAAACGATAAGCAATATCATTATGTGCTAAAAACACATCAACGGTATCTCCTTTTACTCTGAAATTTCCTCTAGTAAATTCTGCAGTTGTGCGGCTGTAAAGTGCAAGGACAAGTTTTTGTAAAAACTGATCTCGACTAATAATATCTCCTTCAGCAATATCAATTATTCCATTATGAAAATCTTCAGGATTTCCAATTCCGTAAATACAACTTACAGAGGCAACTACAATCACATCTTTTCTTCCAGAAAGTAGTGAGGAAGTTGTATTCAGTCTGTATTTTTCAATTTCTTCATTTATGGATAAATCTTTTTCAATATAAGTTCCTGTGCTAGGAATATAAGCCTCTGGTTGATAGTAATCGTAGTAAGAAACAAAATACTCCACTGCATTATCAGGAAAGAATTGCTTAAATTCACTAAAGAGTTGGGCTGCAAGTGTTTTATTATGGCTTAATACAAGAGTAGGGCGATTAACCTCTTTAATCACATTTGCAATCGTAAATGTTTTCCCTGATCCCGTTACTCCTAACAAAGTCTGAAAATCCTCTCCATCATTTAGTCCGTCAACTAATTGTTTTATTGCTGATGGTTGATCGCCTGTAGGTAAAAATTCAGATTCAAGTTTAAATTGCATTTACCCTTTATTAAGGATTTGAAGTTTTTGTTTTAGAGCTTCAGTTTCAGTATTTGCTTTAGTAATTTTCCCCTCAACTTGCTTTCTTAGGGGTTCAGTGCCTTTATTTTTACCAAAGAATGATATATTGTTCTCGTATTGAGAAATTTCCTTTTTAAGGGTATCTATTTTTAATCTTAAGAACTGTTTTTCGCTATTGATTGCTTTATCATTTCCCTTAATAGAGCTAACTTTGTTTTTATATTGTTCTTCTGCTAATACTTTTTTGCTTAGACCAAGTTCTTCAAATTTAGAATTAATGATATTAAAAAACTCATCATTTATTTTCATTTTTTCTCTAGCAATATGCCCTACTTTTTTCCATTTATTAGAAAATTCCTTAAGATGTTTAATATCGTCTTTTGTATTTGCAGAAGATTTAAATTCTTTAAGTTTGAGAAGAATTTCTTCTTTATCTTTTAAAGCAATTTCTTTGTCTTTGTCCATAGCTTTATAATATTCTTTCCTTGCATTAAAGAAAGAGTCACAAGCAGTCTTAAATCGCTTCCATATTTTATTTGATTGATCTGCATGAGAAAAACCTGCATTTTTCCAATCGTTTTGAAGCGTAATTAATTGCTTTCCTGTTTCCTGCCAATCTGTACTATTTTGTAATTCTTCTGACTTTTCACAAATGATAATTTTTACTTTTAATACAACTTTAGCTTCTTCTTTTTTCTGTTTATAATAAGTATTCTTTTTATCATAAAAACTATTCAAAACTGTTCTTAAGCTTTTCCATGCGATGCTGTTTTCAGTTTTGTTTAATCGGCCTATATTTTTCCATTCTTTTTCAAGAATAGAGCATTGATTAGTGTTTTCTTCCCATGATTTATGTGAGGTTAATGTTTCTGAAGTTAAAGCAGTAATTTTTCTGCAGATCTCTTCCTTCCTAATAAGCTTTTTTTGGTCTTTTTCTTTCTCTTTTAAGAAGTAATCATTACGTTTTTTGTTTAGCCTTTTACTTATGTTTTGAAAGCGCTCCCATATTTCTTCTCGTAATTCTCTCTTTACAGGCCCAACATTTTTCCAATGCTCATGAAGCTCTTGTAAGGTGCTGTGCATTTTATTAAATGATTTTTCATTTAATAGTGCTACAGCTTTTTCGTAAATAATTGTTTTCTCTTCTAGGTTTCTTGTGAAATCTAAATCTCTTAATTCATTATTTAGTTTTATGTAGTCGTAAAATAATTCAACATGATGGTGATATGATTGCCATAAGTTATTGTTTTCATTTTGAGGGACATGTCCTGTTTTTCTCCATTGTTCCTGAAGGATTGTAAAGTGCTCAAATGTTTTTTTAACGGACTCATCTTCCTGTGTTAATTTATCAATGTCAGCAATTATTTGCTGCTTAGTTTTAAGGTTATCTAATTCCTGTAAATCTCTTTTCTTACGATATTCAAATTTTAATTTTTTGAATTTTCCGTAATATAACTTGAAATTAACTTCTAGAGGGTGTAACGTATTTTCATTGTTTTTTTCTAAAGAAGAATCACTTTTTTCCAAACTTGGTCTTTCTTCAAGAATTATTATTTTCTGAGTTTTTGTTTTTTCTTTAAGTTTAATGTAAAAAATAGATTTTAATTCTTCTATTTCTTTTGAAACTGAATAGGGGTTTTGATTTTGAGAAAGTAAATCAATTTTTTCAATTACTTGTTCAATCTCTAAATCAGTATTGTTAACTATTGATTCCTTAGAAGATGAAGTTGAGATTACTTCTTCAATAGTTTCTATTTCTTTCTTTTCGTTCACGTTTCTTGTATTTAGTTGCAAATTTAATAATATTTAACGATTTAACTATTCCAAATGTTCCAAGATGATTCAGCTTGAATTTCTAGCATTTCTAATCCGTTTTTAATGATGCAATTTCTTGTTTTTCCAAATCGTAGAAATTGACTTTCTACCGGATTATAAATGAGGTCAAAGAGTAAATGACTTTCATTTAATTTTTTGTATGGTATTTGTGGGTAATCAGCAATATCAGGATATGTCCCTAAAGGTGTTGTGTTTATTATAATTTTATAATAACCAATTAATTGATTGCTTATATCTAAATAATCAAATGATGAATTTCTGCTAACTATTTTATATTCAATATTTAGTTTTTTTAATGCATTTTGAATAGCTTTTGAAGCTCCACCATTACCTAAAATTAGGGCTTTTTTTCTTCCATTTAGTATCGGGTATATACTTTGTAAAAAACCTATTGTATCAGTATTATGTCCTATTAATTTATTGCCTTTAAATTCTATTGTGTTTACTGCTCCTATAGCTTTTGCTTCTGGAGTTAGTTCATCCAAAAAAGGAATAACACTTTTCTTGTATGGAATGGTTACATTTAGTCCTGAGAGATTAACTTGACTAATCAAATCTTTAATTTCTGAGATATCGTTTAACTCAAAATTTTTGTATTCACAGTTTTTAATATCTTCGTTATAGAATTTTTTATTAAAATATTTTTCTGAAAATGAGTGTGAAAGGCTTTTCCCTATTAATCCGAAGGTATTCATCTATTTTTTTTGTTCAGCAAAATTCTCTAGGCTGTATACGCTTAATATTCCTGCTAAGATAAGAAAAATGGCTAGTATAGTTTCCGTATCTAGTTCATTTGGAAAGTACCAGTTGTAGGTGATAATTTTTTCTTTTCCTTTTATAATGATGCTTTCGGCTACCTCTTTCCATGGCCAAATTACACTTAATGATCCTAGTATAAATCCTGTAAGTAGGGCAAGAGTTTGGTTTTTGTAGTGCTTAAATACCCAGGAAAGTATATGAGAAAAGCTAATTAGCCCAAACGCTGATCCTATAAAGAAAATACTCAATAAAATAATATTAAGTTCTGTTACAGCTGTAACCATGAGTAATTCATAATTACCCATTAGAATCAATATAAAAGACCCTGAAAGCCCTGGCAACATCATTCCACTTATACCTATAATACCACAGATAAATACAAAAAATAGATTGTCATTTTCACTAGCTGGTGTTATAAAACTTAGAGATATCGCAATTATGGCGCCTAATGTTAAGCTGAAGATAGTGGAAGTATTCCATTCAGTAATTCGTTTCCCCACAAAATAGATTGATGCAATAATAAGTCCGAAAAAGAAAGCCCAAATTAGAATTGGATAGTGAATAAATAAATATTTAAATAGGCTAGCAATACTGAATACACTGACAATACTTCCTCCAAAAATTGCTAGTAAAAAGTATAAGTTGGTATGTTTTATAAAACCTTTAATATCAATTAATATAATTAGATTTAAAGCCTTCTTGTCGAATGATTTAAGAGAATTTATTAAATCTTCATATATGCCAGTTATTAAGGCAATTGTCCCTCCAGAAACTCCCGGAATTACATTGGCGATTCCCATGCTCATTCCTTTTATAAAAAGTATAAGAAAGTGTTTCATTTTTTATTTTTTTAAGAAGGTATGAAATGTATCTCCTCTTAGTCCAAGGCGTAAGCATTCCAAAGGAATAACACTATTAGGAGCAATATTACCTAAGTTTACATTTACTCCAAACTGTTTAATAAACCAAATTTGCTGATTCTTATTTGGGGCTTCCCATAATATATCTGAATTGGAAATATGTTGTGTGATCTCTTGAATTAGTTCTGATTTTATCCCTCCATCTCCATCAAAAATACCAACATTTCCTCCTTCTCTTGCCTCAGCAATTACTTTCCAGCTACCAGCCTCAAGTTCATTTTTCATCCATTTTATCCAATTTTCAGAACTTATTTCTACACTGGCATCTTTTGAGCCAACTTCACTAATTACTTTAAAGTCTTTGGCAAATTCCTGGATATAACTACATTTTAATTCGTGGTCCATAAACATAGATCCGTCTGATATCTCAAGCATATTTAATCCAATTTTGTTAAGATATTTTTTATAATCTACTAATTGATTTCTTATTGCAAAGGCCTCAAATAGCGTCCCACCTGGATAAACAAGCATTCCATTATCTTTATACAATTTAATTTTATCAGCAACATTTGGAGTAAGGATACTTGTTCCAAATCCTAGTTTAACGATATCGGTATGTTCATAGCATGTTTCAAGGAAATTTTCAGCCTCTCTTATGCTAAGTCCTTTATCCATCATCATTGTTAATCCTTTTTCTCTTGGTTTTGGACTTCTCTCAGGAATTTTTTTTAATATTTCTTTCATGGCTTATAAAATCAAAAACAAAGATAGTAATCCTTAAGTGAACACTAATTTAATTATGTAGTTTTGTTCCTCAAAAATAAAATAAATGACATTAATCAAATCAATTTCAGGTATTAGAGGAACAATTGGAGGTAAAGCTGGAGTTGGACTTACTCCTTTGGATATTGTGCGTTTTACCGCATCTTATGCTTCTTTTATAAGAAATGAACGCTCTAGCTCTAATACGATAATTATTGGTCGTGATGCTCGTATTTCTGGCGAGATGGTAAGTAATATTGTTTCAGGTACTTTAATGGGGTGTGGTTTTGATGTTTTGGATGTAGGCCTTTCGACAACTCCTAGCATTGAGGTTGCAGTTCAATTGAATAAAAGTGCAGGTGGAATTATACTAACAGCTAGCCATAACCCTAAACAATGGAATGCTTTGAAATTATTGAACGCTAAAGGCGAATTTTTATCAGCAGACGATGGAGAGTATATTTTAACTTTAGCTGAGAAAGATGATTTTACATTTTCTCAAGTAGATGATTTAGGAAATTACACTTTTGATGATAGCTTTAATGATAAACATATTGAAGAAGTTCTGAAATTGGATCTAGTAGATGTTGATTTGATTAAATCAGTAGGTTTTAAAGTTGTTGTAGATGCAGTAAATTCAACAGGAGGTTTTATGGTTCCTAATTTACTAGAGAAAATGGGAGTGGAGTGTATTAAATTATTTTGTGATCCTAACGGACACTTTCCGCATAATCCTGAGCCCTTACCAGAGAATTTGACAGAAATATCAAAGTTGGTTGTTCGTGAAGGTGCTGATTTTGGAATAGTGGTGGATCCTGATGTAGATAGGTTAGCTATGGTATGTGAAGATGGGACAATGTTTGGAGAAGAATATACTTTAGTTGCAGTGGCAGATTACGTTCTAAGTAAAACGCCAGGTAATACAGTCTCTAATCTTTCATCAACTAGAGCTTTAAGTGATATAACAAATAAGCATAATGGAGGTTATCAGGCTTCAGCAGTTGGAGAGGTAAATGTAGTGGAAATGATGAAAGCAACTAATTCCGTTATTGGAGGAGAAGGAAATGGAGGGGTTATTTATCCTGAGTTGCATTATGGAAGAGATGCCCTTGTAGGAATTGCTTTATTCCTAACACAATTAGCTGAACGAAAGATATCAGTCAGAGAATTGAGAAATTCTTATCCTAATTATTTTATTTCAAAAAATAAAATTCAATTAACTTCTGAAATAAATGTTGATAAAATTTTATCAGATTTGGAAGATAAATATAAGAAAGAAAAAATCACTAGTATTGATGGGTTGAAAATTGATTTTAAAGAAGGTTGGGTTCATCTTAGAAAATCGAATACTGAGCCTATCATTAGGGTATATGCAGAAAGTAAAGGAGAAGATAAAGCAAATGCTTTAGCGGAAAATATGATTAAAGAAATTAAGAAATTGATTTAATGAAAAGAGTTTATTTAGATAATGCTTCAACTACGCCAATAGCGCCAGAGGTTATTGAAATGATGACCGAAATGATGAAGACAACTTATGCTAATCCGTCATCTGTACATTCTTTTGGCAGAGAGGCAAAAATAGTAGTTGAAAATGCACGTAAAACTATTGCTAATTTACTTAATACATCTCCTGGATCAATATTTTTTACTTCAGGAGGAACTGAAGCTGACAACATGGCAATTAAGTGTGGAATAAATGATAATAAGATTAGGCACGCAATTACTTCAAAAATCTCTCATCTGGCTGTTTTGTTGCCTTTGGAAGACTTAGCAGCTGCAGGAAAGATAAAGCTGTCTTATGTTAATATTGATAAAAATGGAGAGATATCGATTGCTCACTTAAAAGAGTTGTTAAAAGATAACGAGAGGACATTTGTGTCTATAATGCATGCGAATAATGAAATTGGAACTATACAGGATATCAAACAGATTGGAGATATTTGCAAGCATTATAATGCGATTTTTCATTCAGATACTGTACAGACTATTGCCCACTTTCCTTTTAACATGCAAGAGTTAAATGTTGATTTTATAGCTGCTTCAGCACATAAATTTCATGGTCCAAAAGGTGTGGGTTTTATATATGTATCAGAAGACATGCAAGTAAAGCCTTTTTTAAGAGGTGGTGGTCAAGAAAGAAATATGCGTGCAGGGACTGAAAATGTTTACGGAATTTCTGCTATGGCTATGGCTATGGAAATGGCTTATAAGGATTTGGAAAAAGAAGTTATATTTATCAAAGGATTAAAGCAGTATATGATAGAGCAATTGCAGTCAGCAATTAAAGATGTTCAGTTTTATGGAAAGTGTACTGATTTAGATAACAGTTTATATACAGTGTTAAGTTGTAGCTTTCCAGAAACTGATATGGCAGAAATGCTATTATTTAATCTAGATATTATGGGTATTGCTTGTAGTAGTGGTTCTGCTTGTTCTTCAGGTAGTGATAAAGGATCTCATGTTCTTTTTGCTATTGCACCTGATAGTAAACGTCCAGGAGTTCGTTTTTCTTTTAGTAAATATAACACAAAGGATGAAATTGATTACGTAATTGAAAAGCTAAAAGGTCTTTTTAATTAAGTCTTGTTTTTTACGCAGAATAAGTTTTCTTAATTTTAATTCCAAAATAACCATAAGCAATTGTCATTAATGGCGAAATAAGATTAAAAAAACAGAAAGGTAAATATGTTAAGGTTGCTACACCTAATATTGCTGATTGTGTAGCGCCACAAGAATTCCATGGGATCAGAACTGAGGTTACAGTTCCACTATCCTCTAATGTTCTACTAAGGTTTTCAGCAGCTAACCCTTTTTCTTTATAAGTATCAGCGAACATACGTCCAGGTACTACAAGGCTCATATATTGATCGGAAGTAGTTACGTTAAAGAAAATACACGTACAAGCTGTAGTTGCTATTAGACTTCCTGTATTTTGCGCATATTTTACAATTGGTTCAGCTATTCTTGATAATAATCCAGTTGACTCCACTGATCCACTGAATGTCATAGCGCAAAATATAAGTAGTAGTGTATTTAGCATTCCATACATTCCACCTGATTTTAGTAAGTCAGATCTATCTGCTGCTGCCACGTTAAATATATCATTTATGCTTGCATTTACATCAGAGAAATTAATGTCTCCAATCATTGCATTTATAACACCCATATAATAAGAGCTGATGCTGTCTATTGATGATCCTGATACTTCTAAAACTATTTCTGGCTGAAATAATATTGCAAATATGCCGCCTAATAAAGTGCCAAAAAATAGTGCAGGAATAGCTTGCACCTTTTTTATGATCATTGCGATTACTAAAATTGGAACGGAAAATAACCATGGACTAATGACAAATTTATTAGAAATAATAGCTAAGGCTTGTTCAATTTGTTCTGATGAGACATTAGTTGGGAAATATAATCCTATTCCTAAAAATAAAATTAAAGTGATTATAAATGAGGGAATGGTGGTATACATCATATATTTTATGTGATCAAATAAATCTACCCCACTTATTGCAGCAGCCATATTAGTTGTTTCAGATAATGGAGACATTTTATCTCCAAAGTATGCCCCAGAAATAATAGCTCCACCAATTAATCCTAATGGTAATCCTATAGCTGTTCCAATGCCTAAAAGAGCTATTCCTACAGTTGCTATAGTGCTCCAGGAACTTCCTGTTGAAAGTGATACAATAGCTGTTATTATTGCTGTAGCAAATAGAAAAATTGTGGGATTTAGAATTTTTAAACCATAATAAATCATTGTTGGAATAACTCCAGATATTAACCAAGTACCAGCTAATGAACCAATAAGTAGTAACATAATAATAGCAGGTACTATGGATTTAATACTGTTGCTAATTCCTTCAATAATGCATTTCCATTTACTTCCATAGAGAATTCCAATTATAGCTGCTAATGATCCTGAAAACAATAAAGCTAACTGATTAGATCCTCCTATAGCATTATCATATATAACTACATTAACACTAAGTAATATTATAAGCAGTAGAATTGGGGATAATGCTAGTAAATAAGGAATCTTGTTATCAGTCATCTGAAAAGTTTAGAATTAGGATGGTAAAGATAAAAAAGTATTTGTTAGAGGATACCTACTTTTTTCATACAGTCAACCATTGTATTATAGGTTCTTTCAATATCATTATCCAATCCAATTGAGATACGTACTAAGCCATCAGAAAGCCCCATTGTTTTTCTTTCTTCTTCTGGAATTTCAGATGAAGTAGATAAGCCAGGTGCTGAGAATAATGTTTTGTAGAACCCTAAACTTACAGCTAAATAACCTAAGTTATTATTTTGCATTTCTTCCATAAGTGCATTACCTTTTTCTTTAGTTTTAGTGTCTATAACAAGCATGCCGCCAAAACCAAATCCATCGTTCATGCAATTTTTCATCATTTCATGTTGAGGATGCTCTTCTAATCCAGGGTAAATTATTCTGAGCCCTTCTTTTTTGAAAGCATTTGATAAGTACATAGCATTTTCAGAATGTTTTTTCATTCTTAAGTGTAATGTACGTATGTTTTTAAGGATGCTTGAAGCACGAATAGAATCCATTACAGGACCAAGTAACATAGCGCTTCCTGAATTTACATCAATCATGCTAGCAATAAACTCTTCATCAGAACAAACAACTCCACCAACTGTATCAGAAGTGCCATTAATAAACTTTGTTAAAGAATGAATGACAATATCAGCACCCATTTTTGAAGGAGAAAAAATCATAGGAGTAAAAGTGTTGTCAACCACAAATTTAATTCCATTTTTCTTGGCAACTTCTGAAATTGCATTAATATCAGAAACCTCAAGTAAAGGGTTACTCATAGTTTCGCAATAAATTACTTTTGTGTTTTTAGTAATTGCAGCTTCAATTTCTTCAAGCTTTGTTGTATTTACAAAAGTTGTTTTAATGTTAAATTTTGGTAAATAGTTTTTCATAAAAGCGTAAGTACCACCATAAATTGTACGGCTACTAATTATTTCATCTCCTGAACTACATAATTGTAAAAGAGTTGTAGTAATAGCTCCCATTCCTGATGCTGAAAGGATAGCACCTTTAGTATACTCCATTTCTGCAATTGCTTGCCCTAAATATGATGTAGACGGGTTTGTATGACGAGAATAAAGATAACATCCTTCTTGTATCCCTTCAAAAACATCTACCATAGTTTTACCTGCTAAATAGGTAAATGTTGATGAATCTGCTATAGATGGATTTACACCTCCATATTCACCAAAAAACTGTAGATCTTGTATTTTATTTGCTGGTTTTCCTTTTTTATTGCTCATTATTATATTTTTTGCAAAACTGATAAAAAATAAAATAATTATAAAAAGAATAATACCAATTATTTTTCACTCTAGTTTTGATTGTTTTTTAAGTGTTAATCCTCCTCATTTTCATAATAACCGTATCCCGAAGATCCATATCCATATCCGTATCCATATCCATAACCTGAAGAGGTGTGTTTAAAGTCATTTATAATAATGTGGACATTTTTTACTTGCTTTTGTTGAAATAAGTTATTGATTACATTAAGTGCCCCTGACTTTGAATAATTATGTCTTACTACATAAAGGTTTACGTCAGCATTTTGCATCAGTATAACTCCGTCAGTAACTAAACCAATAGGAGGGGTATCAATAATTACATAATCATATGTTTTGTTTAAATCTATTATTAGATCTTTCATTTTCTTGCTATCTAAAAGTTCAGCTGGATTAGGTGGAGTAGGTCCAGAAGCAATAACATCAAGTGTATCAATTTCAGTTTTTTCAATTACTTCCGACAAATCTGATTTATTGATAAGGTAACTACTTAGTCCTTTTGAAGTGTTAACTTTAAAGTCCTCATGCAGTTTTGGTTTTCTTAAATCTCCTCCAATAAGGACTGTTTTGTGACCAGAAAGAGCAAAAATAGCTGCTAAATTCATAGTAGTAAATGTTTTGCCTTCTCCACCAATTGAAGAAGTAACTGTAATTATTTTTTTTTGTTTATCAGCAGCTAAATACTGAATGTTTGTTCTTAGAGCTCGGAAAGACTCTGCAATAATTGATTTGGATGCATTTGGAACAACTAAGCTTCTAGCATTATCACTATGCCCCACAAGTCCAAGAATAGGGATATTTGTACTGTTTATTAAATCAGATTTGCTTTTTATGGTATCACTAAAAAAATCTCTTAATGATATAAAGGTAAGAGGTAATAGTAAACCAATAAGTATTGAAATAAAATAAGTTAAACTTTTTCTTGGACTTATTGGCTCTTCACTATCTAGCCTTGCAAAGTCAATTACTTTATGGTCTGATTCGGTACCTGCTCTGGCTAATGATGCTTCATATCTTTTTTGTTGCAAATAAATAGCAGTTTGTTCATTGTATTCGTACTCCCTTCTTAGAATAAGGTAATCCTTTTCAGCTTCTGGTAGTTTGTTGATTTTTTTATCAAAAGTAGTGATCCTATCTATTAGATCTACTTCATAAATTGAGGCTGATGAGATAAGATTATTTACATTTTCTATAATTGTTTTTTTAGTATGATTTATTTGTGATAAAATAGCTATATAGTTAGGGTTTTTATCAGTAGTTGTTAGTTGCAATTCCCCTTTCTTAGCATACAATTGTAATAATTGGTTAATTAGGTTATTTAGTTCAGGGTTACTTATGCCCATAGATGTAGGTGAAACAATACTATTTGTATTTTTCTCATTTTTCAAATAGGAAAGTAGTGATTTATAGTACTTAATATTTACTGACTGCTCTGATAATGAATTGTCTAACTTTTGTTTTTGAAAATAAGTTCCATATTCTTTGTCAACTATTTCTAAATTTGGATGTTTAGTTTTAAATAACTCTAATTTTCTTTCGATTTGAGATAAAGAATCTTGAATAATTGTCAATTGATCATCAATAAAATGAATGGTATTTATAGCCATTAAGTTTTTCTCATTTAATCCACCTCTAATATAAATCTCAGTAATTTTATTTAAAATATGAATACTTTTTCTTGGATTTCTTTCTCTTAAATTTAGTTTAAGTATTGAGGTTTCTTTATTTATAGGGTTAATAATTACTTCTTCAATGAGTTTGTTTGCTAGTTTATCTATTTGATGAAATTTAAAAGAAAAATATTTCTCACCAGCAATAATTTTTTCTAAATTGAAATGAACTGATTTATTTACCTTAAAAGAGAAAAATTCTGTTTCTATAACTGAGTTAAAAGCATATTTTTTTTCAATATCTATATCTGCTGTTAAAGATTTTTCAAGTCTTTCACTTAAAATGTTGTAAGGATACAGGTCATTTGCTGATACAGAAAGTGTAAATTCTTCATTGTTAAAAGAAATAATTTCAAAATTAATTCCAGTAAGCTGAATGTGAGAAGAGTCAACCTCTACTTCAAATGGCGATGTGCCAAATAGCTCATTTGTTTGCAGAAAACCGTGTTGGTAGTATGAAATACCAAGATCAAGTTCCTCTATTACTTTATCAAAAAGACTATATGATCTAAGAATTACAATTTCATTTTTTAAATTCTTTTTTCCGCTGAACAACTCTAATCCTTCAAGTAAGTTTTCAGCACCCAATTGAGTATTATTATCGTCTCTTATTAAAAGAGTCGTTGACACACTGTATTCAGGAACTGTATATCGGTTGTTTAAAAAAGCAATTCCGCCAAAAAATAAAATAGATATTATAAATACATACCAATACTGAGCATATTTTAATATGAGTGCTTTTATGTCAATTGTTTCTTCTTGAGGTGAATTGTTTTCCTGCATTTTTATTCAGATATTTTTAAGTAAACATTAAACAGTACTGCTATAGTTGTTAATGTTGATAGTAGTACTTGCGATTGTGATTTTCTAAATCCTTTGAATCGTAAGGGTTGCACATAGATTAAATCATTGTTTCTTAAATAGTAAAAATCAGAAGCTAGCACATTAGTATTTGTTAAGTTTATATGGTAGACTTGTTTTTTGTTCTTGTAAGAACGAATAACCTTAACTTTTGATAAATTACCATAATCAGTTATATCTCCAGCCATTGCAATGGCATCATAAATAGTTAAACCCTCTTTATGAACAGGGTAATTACCTGGAATATTTATTTCTCCTAAAATAGTAAATTCAAAATTTGCTAGTTTTACAACTACAAAAGGGTTGATAAGGTATTCCTCCGCTTTTTCTAATATTGTTTCTTTTGCTTCTTCTAAGCTTTGATTAAGGATAAAAATCTTTCCAACATTTGGTATGTCAATAGTTCCTTCTTGACTTATACTAAATCCATTTAAATATAGATTAGCCGCAGTAAGAGTTGGGTTCGCACTATTAGTATTGTTTTCTATGTTAAATAAATCATTTGATTCTTCATTTCTACTGATTACTTTAACCATTAAAATATCCCCAATTTCTAAGTGATGCTTGGGTGGTACTGGAGAAACATCCCATTCACCAAGTTGACTATCATTTAGGTAAGTAATTTTACTTATAGGGGTGCAACTTTGTATTACTAATGATATTAGTAATATTTTTAGGAAAAATACAATTTTTGATGTTGACATTTAATTGGTTTTGGTGCAAAGATAAGAAATTTACTTTCTAAATAAATAATTTTAAGTGTTGGTATAGCTCTGAAATAGGTAACCCAACAACATTTGTGTAGGAACAATTAATGTTACTAATTCCAATTTTCCCAATCCAGTCCTGAATTCCATAAGCTCCTGCTTTATCATAAGGGTTGTATTTGTTTATGTAATGATATATTTCATTTTCTGATAATTCTTTAAAAGTCACCATTGTAGTGACTGAAAAAATAATCTCTTTATTTTTGGATTTTAAGCAAACGCCTGTTATTACTTTATGAGTATTTTTTGAAAGTTTGCTTAGTGTTTCAAATGCTTCCTTTTTGTTTTTTGGTTTGTTTAATAGTTCATTGTTGAAAGAAACTATGGTGTCTGCTGTTATTAATAAGTCATTTTGTTGTAATTTTTCTGACAGAAATTTTGATTTTTGTTTGGCTAAAAACTCTGCTATTTCTTCTTCAATCAGTGAACAAGAGAAAGTTTCTTCTTCATTACTAGTTTGAATACTAAATTTTAAGTTAATATCTGATAAAAGTTCTTTTCTTCTAGGAGAAGCTGAACCTAGAATTATGTTATATTTTTTAGATAATTTTTTTAACATTTATTTAAGGTGTATATATGTGAAAAGGGGGATAGATAATATGCCTGCTATCATAATAATTTTACTAAGTTGGCTAATAAAGTAAAAGTCTTTCTTTACTTTAGAATTATAAATTTTAAAACCTAAAAATAAGAATAGGAGTTGAATAAAAATGACATATATAATAGCCATTTTATTTATACCCCAAATAGAAATATCAAATTCAAATTTACTTTTAGCTATACTGTATTGAAAGTATTGAAAATAAGCAATTCCTAAGAAAGTGAAAATTGTAAAAATTAGTGAAACCCATTTTGTTTTTTCAATTCCGTAAGTTATTGCTAGTGTTTTTGCTTGTATTTTTTTATCTCCTTCCATATCTTCTAAATCTTTTATTATTTCACGAATAAATGTGGTGATAAAAGCAAAAGCAGTATAAAATAAGATGATTTTAAAAATCATCATTTCTCCATTATTTTTATTTATTCCATTTGAAATTATATCAAACAAAGCAACATTGAAAATGCTAAGTGCAGTTAATAATGAAACTTGTAGGTTGCCAAGAAGAAAAGAAGTTTTCATGCGCTTTGAATAGGTCCAAAGACTAAAAATACAATAAACAAAAACTAAACTATAATATGGTTGTTTGACAATATATGCAATATAAATACCTAACCCTAAACCTAAAAAATTAAAAATAATATACCATCTAATAGCATTTCTTGATGTTATTAATTTACCAATAATTCTGCTTTCTTCTTTATTTACTTTATCTGTTTTTACGTCATAGATATCATTGATAATGTAACCTGATGCAGTAATGAATATAGTGGAGAGAACTAAAAGGTAAAACTGGTTGTCAGAAAGCATGAAATTCTCTACAAAAGGATTAATTAAACTAAACTTGACTAGAAATTGTGTAAGGGCAACAATTATTAAATTCTTTAATCTAATTAATTTTAAAAAAGAAATTATTTTACTCATGGAATTTCATAATATTGGCGCTAATTTTTTGATATAGTTCTCTAATTTCTTTTTCTTTAATTGTATCTATATGTTCTTGAATTATATCTTTATCATTTCTTTTTGCCGGACCTGTTTGTACTTCTTTAGGCTTATTTTTTTCAAGGTTAGTAATAGTGTTTTTTATTAGAGGTAATAAAATTTTAAAATCAATGTCGTTTTTTTCTAGCAATTCATCAGCAAGACTATACATGTGATTGCTAAAATTACAAGCAAATACAGCAGCAATATGTAATTTTTTTCTCTGTTGAGAATTCATTTTAACTACATTGTTGGAAAGTGTTTTTGCGATTTTAATTAGTTGATTTTCAAATTCCAATGAATTTCCTTCTATACAAAATGGAATTTCTGAAATATTTAGATCAACTTCTTTATTGAAAGTTTGTAAAGGGTAAAATACTCCGTAGTTAGAAAATTTTTCTTTAAATACATTTAATCTAACACTTCCAGAAGTATGAACTATTGCAGTGTTTTTGATTTGTGATAATACACTTGAAATTGCATCATCATTTACGCTTACAATTATTAAGTCTGCAGATTTTAATTTAGTTAAATCATTTGTGAAATGAGTATCTAATTTTTTAGCTAGTGCTTTTGCATTTTTTATGCTTTTACTGTATACTTGTAATATAGCAAAATTGCTATTTTTTAATGCAATACCTAAGTGTGTAGCGACATTTCCTGAACCTAATAAAATTATATTTTTCATTTCAAATTATTTCAATACAAACTTAATAATAATTCGTAATTTTGCATTATAAATTTTACATATGATAATCAGATTAATAAAGTTTCTTTCTTCCATGCAATTAATGAGTATGCTGATCTTATTATTTGCTTTTTCAATTGGCTATGCAACCTTTATTGAAAACGATTTTGGAAGAACATCAGCAAAGGCATTAATTTACAATGCTTGGTGGTTCGAAATGATATTAGTCCTACTTACGTATAGCTTGATAAATAATGTCATTAAGCATAGGTTATTTCGAATAGAAAAGATTGCCTCACTTACTTTTCATTTGTCTTTTATTCTCATTCTGATTGGATCTGGAATTACTCGTTATATTTCTTATGAAGGTATGATGCACATTCGTGAGGGAGAAAGTACAAATCAGTTTATTTCTGATGACACCTTTTTTCAAATCCATATTAATGATAAAGTTCATCAACTCAATCATGATGAAAAATTGTATTTATCAGGAATTACAAATAATAATTTTTCTTTGAAATTAGATTTTAAAGATTATGATATTAAAATTGAAGGTGTGGAATTTTTACCTAATGTAAAGGATTCACTATTTACAAATGTTGCTCTAGGAAATAATATGTTACATATTGTTGTTCCTGGAGATAATGGCATGCAATCTGAATATTTAAATGACAAAGAACAAAGAGTAATTAAGGGGGAGGTATTTACCTTTAATAACCCTACTGAAGGAGCAATAAATTTGAGTTATGGCAAAGGTGATTTAATATTTTGTAGCTCTCCATACCCTGTTACAACTATGAGTATGGACACTAGAGAAACCAAGAATTATGATGACTTAAATGATTTTACTTTAAATAGAAGAACTTTGCATACAGCTAATGGTTTAAATTTTGTATTAAAAGAAGTGTTAGAAAGCGCTAAATTGATGCCAATAAGTCCATCTAATGTTATGAATGATGGAGCTGAGGATGCTTTAATTGTGAAAATTAATGCTGATGGAGAAGAAAAGATAATTACTCTATATGGGGGTAAAGGGTATCAAGGAGATAATGAAGTATTTGCTATAAATAATTTAAATTTTAAGCTGTCCTATGGTTCTAAATATTACTCGGTTCCTTTCGATGTCAAGCTGCGTGATTTTCAGTTGGACAGATATGCAGGATCTATGAGTCCATCTTCATATGCTGCTGAAATTAGTGTTTTAGAAAATGATTCTGAATCTCAACATAGAATTTTTATGAATAATGTATTGCAGCATGGTGGCTTTCGTTTGTTTCAATCTTCTTATGATAAAGATGAAAAAGGAACAATCCTTTCAGTAAATCATGATTGGTGGGGTACGCTTGTTACATATATAGGGTACGGGTTAATGGCTTTGGGAATGATATTGGTTTTTCTTACTAAAAAGACTAGGTTCAATGCTTTATCTAAAAAATTAAATAAGCTAAAAAATAAATTGGTTATTCTTTTTATTCCATTATTCTTTTCACTTTCTGCACAAGCAGGCGAGGTGATTAATGCAGATCATGCTGCTCGATTTGAAAGTTTAGTGGTACAGGATAATGGAGGTAGGTTAAAGCCTGCCCATACTCTATGTTCTGAGTTCTTAAGAAAAATATATGGTAAGGATAGGTTTATTAATTTATCAGCTACGCAGGTAATTCTAGGCATGATGAATGACCCTGTTACTTGGGGTAAAAAAGATTTAGTGAAAATTTCACATCCAAAAGTAAGAGCTTTACTCGGATCTACTGATTTAAAATCAAAATATATTAGAACTTCTTTTAATAGTTTTTTTGAAGAAAATGGGAATTACCTTTTAGCAAAATTAGTTGAGGATTCATATGCTAAATTGCCTGCAAAACGCTCGGAATATGAAAAGGAAATTATTAAGGTAGATGAAAGAGTAAATATTTGTTTTGCTGTTTTTAGTGGTGGAATATTTAGATTTTTTCCTTTAGCTAGCGATTCTAATAATTCTTGGCTTCCTTATACTGAACATTCCAAGTTTTCACAAAATGATTCTCTTTTTGTTGCTAATATTATACCAATGTATTTTAGGTCGGTAACTAGTGCCTTAAATGATAGTAGTTGGGCTTCTGCTGACAGTATTGTAGGTTATATTAGTAAATTTCAAAATCGATATGGAGCTGAGGTAATGCCTGCTGAATCTAAGGTGAAGTTAGAAATAACCTATAACAAGTTAGGATTGTTTTCAAAACTATTTATGTATTACAGTTTGGTGGGGTTAGTTTTACTCATTTTGCTTATTGTGCAATTATTTAAAAATACAAAATTTGTTCGTATTCTAGTTACAGCTTTTAAATGGTTAATTATTTTAGGATTTTTAGCGCATACATGTGGATTAATTATGAGATGGATTATTTCTGAACATGCACCTTGGAGTAATGGATATGAGTCAATGATTTATATTGCATGGGCAACAATATTTGCAGGCTTAATTTTTAGTAGAAGGTCTTTGCTTTCTCTGGCTGCTACAGCTATTGTTTCTGCAATGATATTAATGGTTGCTCATTTAAACTGGCTTGATCCTGAAATAACAAATTTAGTTCCTGTGTTGAAATCTTATTGGTTGATGATACATGTAGCGATTATTGTGGCTAGTTATGGCTTTCTAGCTTTGGGAGCAATTCTAGGCTTTATTGCTTTGGGGCTTATTATTTTTACCACTAAATCTAACAAGATAAAATTAAAGGATACATTAACGGAATTAACGATTATAAATGAAAAAACATTAGAAGTTGGTTTATTTATGCTTACAATTGGAACCTTCTTAGGTGGTGTTTGGGCAAATGAATCTTGGGGTAGATATTGGGGATGGGATCCTAAGGAGACTTGGGCTTTAGCAAGTATACTGGTTTATGCTTTTGTATTGCATATGCGTTTTATTCCATCATTAAAAAGTAAGTATGTTTTTAGTGTTGCTTCTTTGGTAGCTATATGGGCTATTATTATGACATATTTTGGAGTTAATTATTATTTATCAGGCTTACATTCTTATGCAGCTGGTGACCCTATGCCTATCCCTGTTTTTGTGTATTACTTGGTGGCTGTAACTATTATTACTTCAATTATTGCTAAATTTAATTATAAAAAACATTATTAATGAAATTAGATATTTTAGTTTTTGGAGCTCATCCAGATGATGTTGAATTAGGTTGTGGTGGTACTTTAATTAAGGAAATTAAGGCTGGCAAGAAAGTTGGAATTATTGATTTGACTAGGGGCGAACTAGGAACTAGAGGGACTGTTGATACTAGAAATTCTGAAACTAAATTAGCGTCTGAAATTATGGGTGTTATTGTTCGCGAAAATATGGATTTTAAAGATGGATTTTTTAAAGATGATGAGGTTCACAAATTAGCTTTAATTAAAAAGATAAGAAAGTATAAGCCTGAAATTGTAATTACAAATGCAGTTTCTGATCGTCATCCAGATCATGGTAGAGGTGCTGAGATTACAGTTGATGCTTGTTTTTTAGCAGGACTTGAAAAGATAGAAACAGGGCAGAAGATATGGCGACCTAGAGCTATTTATCATTATATACAATTTAATTATTTAACACCAGATGTAGTAGTTGATATTTCTGCAGAAATGGAAGTTAAGTTAAAAGCAGTAAAAGCTTATAGTACTCAGTTTTTCAATCCAGAAAGTAATGAAAACGAAACAATTATTTCCTCTCAAGGTTTTTTGGAAAGTATAAGCTACAGAGCACAAGATTTAGGAAGACAATCGAATTGCGAATATGCTGAAGGGTTCTTAGCTCATCAATTGCCAAAGGTTAATACTTTATTTGACTTTAAGTAGGTTTTAAAAAATTTAAGCACAAAAAAAGCCGAGCATCTGCTCGGCTTTTTTTATATTATTTAAATCTTATTTAGTTTTAAATATTTTCTTTCCATCAATAATATAAATCCCTTTTGGAAGGTCTGCAAATTCTGATTTCCATTCTCTTCCTA
>CATIQX010000048.1 GCA_949531795.1 Cryomorphaceae bacterium
AGAAAATTAGTAGATGGAGATGTTATGTGTGCTTGTGGTGATGCTTGTCCAAACGATTGCATAACTTTTGGCGATTGGAATGATCCAGAATCTAAAATCAGAGAAGTTTCTGGTTCGGATAGAGCATACCAAGCTTTAGAAGAAGTTGGTGTTAAGCCAAATATATGGTATCAGCTTAAAGTACGTAATATAGAAGAAGAATTAGCTGATAATGTCATGTCTGATGAATCACATTCTGAAAGCCATTAATATAAAAAAACTGAAATGCACAAAGAATCAGACATAAGGCTACCATTAATATTAGGAGATAAATCCTACAAGGACATTACAGATGATGTTATTCGTCCTATTGAGGCAAAGCCCCCTAAGACATGGTATGTTTTATTAATGATTTCAATTGTTATAGCATTGTGGGGAATAGGATGTATTGTTTATTTATTAGGAACTGGAGTTGGAGCTTGGGGATTAAACAAGACCGTAGGCTGGGCTTGGGATATTACTAATTTTGTTTGGTGGGTTGGTATTGGTCATGCAGGAACTTTAATTTCTGCAGTGTTACTTTTGTTTAGACAGAAATGGAGATTTGCAATTAATAGAGCTGCAGAGGCAATGACTATCTTCGCTGTAATGATGGCAGGTCTTTTCCCACTTATCCATATGGGAAGGCTTTGGCTTGGTTATTGGGTTTTTCCTTTGCCAAATCAGTTTGGCTCTCTTTGGGTTAATTTTAATTCTCCATTATTGTGGGATGTTTTTGCTATCTCAACGTATTTTTCTGTATCGCTTGTTTTTTGGTATATTGGTTTAATCCCTGACTTTGCAACAATTAGAGATAGAGTTAGTAAGCCTATTTTTAAAAGAGTATACAGAATTTTAAGTTTTGGATGGAGTGGAGACGCAAAAGCTTGGAATAGATTTGAGCAGGTTTCTTTAGTATTAGCAGGCCTTGCAACTCCGTTAGTATTTTCAGTTCACTCTATAGTTTCATTTGACTTTGCCACATCCGTAGTCCCAGGTTGGCACACCACAATATTTCCTCCTTATTTTGTTTCTGGAGCGGTTTTTTCTGGATTTGCTATGGTTCAAACGCTTATGTTAATATTAAGAAAAGCCTACAAGTTAGAAGCATATCTCCATGTAAAACACGTTGAGTATATGAATATTGTAATTATCGTTACAGGTTCAATTGTTGGTGTTGCTTATATTACAGAGCTATTTGTTTCTTGGTATTCTGGTGTTGAATATGAATCCTATGCATTTCTTAACAGAGCTACTGGCCCCTATTGGTGGTCTTATTGGGCTATGATGACTTGTAATGTTATTTCTCCACAATTGTTTTGGTTTAAAAGATTAAGAACGAGTTTAATGTTTTCCTTTTTTATGTCTATAATTATAAATATTGGCATGTGGTTTGAAAGATTTGTGATTATTGTAACATCACTTCATAGAGACTATGTTCCTTCCTCTTGGACTTATTTTCATCCAACATGGGTGGATATAGGTGTTTATATGGGAACTATTGGTATTTTCTTTACTCTATATTTATTATTTTCTAGATATTTCCCTGTTCTTCCAATCGCAGAATTGAAAACAATTTTAAAGTCTTCTGGAAAGAACTATAAAGAAGGTTATGGTAAAGGTAAAGGATATTGGGATAAACACTCGGCACATTAAAAATTGATTATGGCAGAAAAAGTGATATTTGCGATGTATGATGATGATGATAAGCTAATGGATGGTGCTAAACATCTAGTTGCTAACGATGTTAAAGTATCTGATGTTTATTCGCCAATGCCTATTCATGGAATAGATTCTATTATTGGTGTAGAACCTACAAGGTTAGCAATTACTGCTTTCATGTACGGAATTACTGGTGTCATGCTTGGAATCATTGGAATTAGGTATATGATGATAGTAGATTGGCCAATGAATATTGGTGGAAAACCAAACTTTAGTTTAAAAGAAAATATGTTGTCTTTTGTTCCGATATTTTTTGAATTTACTGTATTATGTGCAGCTCATGGAATGGCTATTACTTATTTGATAAGAAACAAAACTCTTCCTGGAATGCCACCTAGAAATCCAGATCCTAGGACAACGGATGACAAGTTTGTTATGGAAATTAAAACCTCTGAGAATTCCCACATTAAGGAAAGTGTTTTGTCAAAGTTGATTAAAGACACAGGGTTTTTAGAAATTGAAGAAAAAAGTATTTTATGAAAAAGTATATTCTTTCATTGTATCAGCTTTGTCTTTTTGTCTTTGTTTTGACATTTGTAAGTTCCTGCGTAAAACATCCTGACTCACCTGGTTATGAATACGTAGACGACATGTTTAGGTCCCAAGCAATTGAGGCATATGTAGACTATGGATTAGTGGGTGACAAAGTTAACGACACCCTAAAAAATACTATTTCTGCAAGAATTCCCGTAAAAGGAACCATTCCTTTTAGCAAGAGCAAAAAAATTTCTACTACTAATATGCCATTTTATTATGGTACAACTGAAGAAGAGAGAATTAGAGCTGGAGAAGAGGTTTCTTTGCCAAACCACTACTACAGTCAAGAAAGTATTCAAGAATCTAATACTGCTGAAGGAAAAAGGCTTTATGGTTTGTTTTGTGCTCATTGTCATGGAGACAAAGGAAATGGCGACGGATTGGTTATTACTGTTGGCGGTTATCCTGCTGCTCCACCTGC
>CATIQX010000049.1 GCA_949531795.1 Cryomorphaceae bacterium
ATGTCTAGTTTTTCTATTGTGACAAGGGTGGCAAAGTCCTTGTAGATTTGACTCGTCTAATTTTGCTCCACCCATTTTAATAGGTCGAATGTGGTCAACTACATCTGCCTTAGTTAAATATCCTTTCTTAGTGCAATGTACGCATAAAGGATTTAACGAGAGTATATATTTACGCATTTTTTTCCAAACAGATTGACGATAAAATGAAGTGTCGCCACCCCAGCTTTCATTGACTGGTCTTACACTTCTAGACTTAGGTAATTTTGGCATATTTAATTAAGATATAGTTAATTCAAATCCACCTTCATCGGTGGCTTCCAATAAGTTAGAGAGAGTTCGTCCCGATGCTGTAATATCCAGTAAAGAGTCTTGGTTGATTTTTCCAAACCTAGAGCCAACAAGGATACACCCTCTTGTGTCGGTGTAATAGTTACCTGCGTGAATAAGTATGTATCTTCTATTGGGAACATCGAGTAGTATTAAATGGTTTTTGTACTTCTTAGAACGTCTGTGAATGACTTTATAAGTACCGATTGGAATCGAACTAATCGAATTTCTATTACCTTTATCGGATAACTCTAAAGTAACACAAGAGAAAACCTCCTCTAAGCCATCGTACAAAGTAAAACGACCTAGAGTTTGGTTTTTATCTTTAGTTAATCTGTTTAGAAAAGCTTTTATAGCGGTTCTTCTTTTGGTTTATTTGAATTAATTAATTCCATAGCCTCCGAATTTGTCATAAGACAATTGTTAGGATAGTTCAATTTTGAACCTAAGTCTAACAAGGTGGAAACTTCACCACCTAACCAAGAGCAATCTAGTTCAATAACGAAGTACTTTCTAGTACCTATTTTAAACTGAATAACGCTACCAAATTTAATTCTGTTATCAGAAGCGACCTCTTCGAATGTAGTAGGTAGTAGCTTCACAAACTCGCCTTCCTCATCGTAAACTTTTCTAGCGTATTTGCCTTCAAGTTCTTTAGGTATTAACCCTTTGTACGTTGCCCGATTTAGGCATATAAATATATTTCCTTTCATAATTACAAATGTTTAGATAAGCCGATTTTGTAGTTGTTGTCTATTTCTTTTTGATATAAGGCTCTGTTATAGACCATAACCTCGTCTATCCTTTCAGAATAATATTGACTATTATTATATCTACCTATATCTAATATATTAGTACTATTAGGTATTGAGCCTGTTGTAGATGTTGTTGTAGATAACACACCATTTATATATGTTTTAATATTCGCACCATCATAAGTACCTGCTATATTCACCCAACCAGATGTAGGTATAGTGCCACTTTCCCCATTATTTGCTCCTATATAAAACTTAAATTTTGATGTTGTTTTAAGTAACATATAATCTTTTTCGGCATTCGTCCATTTAGCGACTAAACCTTTATTGCTTTCCGTATTGGATTGAATCCAACATTGTACTGTAATAGCTGTTGTTGGATTTACCGTAGAATCATCAGCCACTTCAGCATACCCACTCCCATCTAAATTGAATCCACCATCTCTTAATCGAAGCGAGTTACCTAGAACGTCTTTACCTAAGTCGTTAGGGTTTTGGATTAGTGTAGCGTTCGATGCGGCTGAACCTGCTGTTCCGATGTATGAACCTAATGTAGCTTCACTCTCGAATTGAGTAAACGCAACCCAAATAGATATTCCAGAACCTCTAGTGATTGTTGAGTAACCACCTATATGAGGTCCTGAAGTTCCATTGGAGCTATCTGAAACTTCAAAGAAAGCCCAAGAAGTTGTTACATTTACATCTGAAGTTTTAGCGTCTCCTTGTGTAGATAAAGCTATCGTTATATTAGAGCTAGCTTTCAACCAAACACCGAAAGATTGAGGATTACCATTGCTTAATTTTGGTGTATAATACAGGGCAGGATTACCATCTGTATCGTTCTCAGTTATTTTTGTGGCATACAAACCGCTTACAGGGCTAGATTCAGTCGTACTGATAATACCAAAACCTCTCTTAGTCCAAGCTGCGTTTGCAAAATCCTCACTAAACTCAATCAAATTACTACCCTTACTCCAATCAACCATCCCCAATTGAGGAATAGTAGCTTGTTTGTCATCGTATGTTGCACCTGTAATTGCTCCGTTATTTCCCTCTCCTGAACTATCGTAAGCAATCGAACCGCTACCCTCACTTAAAGCGTAGTAACCTTTTAAATTAGATAAAGCAATCGAGCCTCCCTTATTAAATACAAGGTCGTTAGGGTTGTTGTAATCAATTAAAGCATCTGCTAAACTTAATTCAGCATCGTAAATCTGTACATCTGCTAAACTTAAAGCACCATAATCTGAACCAATTTTAGCAAACTCTAAATCATTTACAAGTATATTAGCGTCCGTTGTAATTACTACTCTTGTAGGTGTTGTTCCTATCGCAGTTGTATCTAATCCATTCACATATATATTTGAGTTTGACCAAGTACCACCTAAAGTAATTACACCACTAGCAGCCGTTATATTGTGAGTAGATGTAAGGTTAAATATTTGCTCAGTTGTTGTACTTAAATTAACCCAAAAGCAAATTGATTTTAGATTTATGTTTGGATTACCGAAGTCTGAAACGGCATCATTCCCGTTAAACTCCAAAGCCTTACCAGTAAACAACTTAGCGTTATTCGAGTTGGTTGATTTGTCTGGAATGAATTGAGCGACTTCTTTTACTGAGATGTTGTCGAAATAAAACGTACCATCTGTACCGCATTGATATAGAGGAGAAAACTTAACCGATGTTGCAGTTGGTATAAAATAAAAAGAATTACTTACATCGCTATAAGATTTTCCAGTAGATTGGTCTGAGTTGAAAACTCTCCATTTAGGTAGAGTTCCACTTCCAACCGTATAACCCCAACTAATATTGTATTTAGTACCAATAGTAAGCCCATTAATTGTATATGAAACAGCACTACCAGTAGAGCCTGCAGTTACTTTTAACGTATTATTTTCTACGATAAAAATACTGTCATATTCATTACTCCATCCTACTGTTGTGGGAGATACAAAATCCCCATTAACCACCAACTCAGCCCCTAAGACATCAGCCTTAGTAAAGCCAAGCCATAGTTGTAAGTTAGTCTTAACGATGCCTAGCCTGTTGGCTAATGCACCAATTGTACTCATTATTGATATAATCATAAGTCTATATCGTTTTAGTGATTAATACAAAGCAATCATATCCGTAGCCGTTGTTCCAGTAGCCCAAACTCGTCTAACTTGAACAGCTAGAACCGAACCATCTGCGAGGTTTTTAAACGTAGCAGTATCGCCCGAAACGGTTGTAACTTTTAC
>CATIQX010000050.1 GCA_949531795.1 Cryomorphaceae bacterium
AACGGATAATGAGGAAAGTAAAAAACAGTTACTTTATAATTATGTAATCAGCAATTATGGTAAAATTGAAAATAGTAGTAGACCAGACTGGACAGGTTATAAAGCGTGGAAAATTGGTGATAAAGAAATTATATACGGTAAGTGGTACTACAGAAAAAAATTTTTAATTGAAGAATTACAAATATCAAATGCAGAATATAAAGATTATTTAATTATTGAGTAAAAGGAATAATAAAAAAATGTATAAGTTTTTAAAAATTATAATTAGCAATCTGTTTATTGTACTTGTTGTATTAAATCAAAATGCTATCTCTAAACCTTTACCTCCAGGCTCAGGTACAGGAGATGTCCCAGCTAATATATTAATACTTATAGATAGCTCTGCTAGCATGAATAACAAACTTAGTTCGGGTAGTGGAATTGATAATGCACTTGATATTGTAGAAGATTCAGCCGGTAACCTAATTGTAGGTGAGGGAAATTTAGGCTTTATAAAAATTCTAACAGCTGACAATACTGTTGATAGAACTTTTGCACCTACAACTGCCAATCCATTAGGTAATAGAAATTTTAGAGGTTCTGCATCGGATACATGTACTTTAGATGGAACTAATAATTCAATAGTTGGCGCTATACGGCACTTAAGTCTTGCAACTAGTGTTAACGGTGTATCAGGGGATGTGATTTATGGTACTGACCAAGGCAGTAAGCCAAAAATTGTGGGAATTAATACATCTGGAGAATGTATTGAAGTTATTACTAATGCTGAGCTTGGAGATTTTAGACCTTTGGCAATGGAAGTAAGAACTATTGGTGGTGAAGATCATTTATTTGCATCTGGAAAATATAATACTGGGAACAGCTGGCGAAAATATTTTTATACTAAAAATTTAACGACAGGTGACTCTTTAACTTGTGGAAGGAATTATGCCGGACCCGACAGAGGAGATGGTGGAAGTTTGGGTACTGTTATTCAATCTGGTATTCGCCTTACAGTCGATAATAGTGGAGGCTTTGTATATTATAACTACCAGGGACACATCCATGGATATGCATTAACTAAAACTGGAAACAATTATTGTCCTAGTGATGAAAGCCGTGATAAATTATATCGTCATGGTTCAAACACTTCTCATCGAAAAGCTGAAGCAATTCAGGTTTCTCCAGACAGTGATTCTATAATGTATGTTGCAAGCTCTAATTCAAATGTAGTTCAAAAAGTAAGTCTTACAGGAAATGATACATTAACCTCAGTCATACTTGCTGGAAGAAGAAAAGATGCCGAAAATACAGCCAGTGCTGGTGCACTTAGTGCAGCCGAAGTTAATTTACGTAAAGCAAAGGCTTTATTTGTTACTTCTACAAAAGTGTGGGTGGCAGATAAAAAATCAACGATACAAGAATTTGATGAAAACAAATTTACAGAAGCCAATATTGATACTTCATGGCAGGCTGAATATGGTGGAAAAAAAGAGACTAGATTTGAAGGAGCTAAGGGAGCTATCGAAGCAGTTGTATCTGACTCTTCGTTAACTGCAGGGGCTAATTTTGGTTATGGGTTTTGGAATGCTGGGGTATTAGGTGATGGAAAAGGTAATATAAGTACAGTAGGTAAAGGATATTACTGCCATGTCGTTGATGGTTGTGATTATTATAGAGGCTGGAATGGAGAGCATCCACAAGGAAGATCTCAACTTTTTAACATTGACTCAGGTATATCCGTAGGAATTAGCAAAGAGGGTGCTTCACAAATACCTGAGGCACTTGATGCTACATCTTTACAATGGGGAACAGATGCTAATGCTTTTTCACAAATGGCTGGTCTATATTTTTTGGAACACAAAGATGCATTAAATTTAAAAGGTAGCGAAGTGGAAGAAGCTGACT
>CATIQX010000051.1 GCA_949531795.1 Cryomorphaceae bacterium
GCTAATAAGTTGAAAAATGAATTGGGTTGGTCACCTTCCTTACAATTTGAAGAAGGATTGGTAAAAACTATTTCTTGGTATTTAGCTAATGAAAAATGGATGGACAATATTACTTCTGGGGATTATCAAAAATATTACGAACAACAATACAATTAAATGATGTTTAAATGGTTTTCAAGAAAGAAAGAACAGGAGTGCGAACCACTTAATTTCTCTGTTTTAAAAACAGATATTCATTCCCATTTTATTCCAGGAATTGATGATGGATCTCCTGACATGGAAACGACAATAGCATTAATAGAAAAAATGCAGGCGTTGGGTTTTAAAAAGATAATTACCAGTCCTCATGTAATGAGTGATTTTTATCAAAATTCTTCAGAAATAATCTTGAATGGACTAGCTGATATCCGCAAGGAATTAAAAGTAAAAAATATCAATATAGAAATAGATGCAGTAGCTGAGTACTATATTGATTATGAGTTTGAACAGAAAATAGGAAAGGAAAAGTTTCTGACTTTTGGTGATAATTATATTTTGGTGGAGCTTTCTTTTATGCAAGCACCTATAAATCTTTTTGATATTATTTTTAAATTGCAATTAGAGGGATACAAAGTAGTATTAGCACATCCTGAAAGATATAATTATTATACAATGAAAGATTACGAGGAATTTACAAGTAGAGGGGTGATTTTGCAGATTAATTTTCTCTCACTAATTGGTTATTATTCTCCTCAAGTTAAGAAAAAAACGGAATCTTTAATTAGTGCAGATATGGTAAGAATGGTAGGTACTGATTGTCATAATTTAAATCAGGCTGAACTTTACAAAAAATGCCAGACTCAAAAATCCTGGCATGATTTAGTGAATAGCAAAAAACTATTGAACGCTACTTTATAAACTAGCACTTTGTACATCTAATTTTCTATCAACTTTTTTAAATAAAGCTTGTAGTACTTTTCCAGGACCTACTTCAGTTACTGAGGATAAACCGTCAGCAATCATCTGTTGCATAGTTTGTGTCCATAGTACAGATGCAATAAGTTGTTTTTTTAAATTTTCTTTAATTTCTTCAGGATTAGTTATAGCTATTGCTGTTACATTCTGATATATTGGGCAAATTCCTTTAGTAAAATTAGTTTCGTCAATTGCTTGTTCTAATTCTGCTCTAGCAGGCTCCATAAGTGGAGAGTGAAATGCTCCGCCAACAGGTAATTTAATTGCTCTTCTTGCTCCAGCTTCTATTAATTTTTTACAGGCAATATCTATTCCTTCATTACTCCCTGAAATTACCAATTGACCTGGGCAGTTGTAGTTTGCAGGAACAACTACTTCTTTGATTTCTTTGCAGATATTTTCAACCACTTTATTCTCTAGTCCTAAAACTGCAGCCATAGTTGATGGGTTCTGCTCACAGGCTTTTTGCATTGCCTGTGCTCTTTTGGAAACTAATTTTAATCCATCTTCAAATGATAAATAGCCTGCAGCAACTAAAGCAGAGAATTCACCTAAAGAATGCCCTGCAACCATTTCTGCCTTAAAGGATTCTCCGAGTACTTTTGCTAATACTACAGAGTGCAAGAAAATAGCTGGTTGGGTTACTTTGGTTTGTTTTAACGCTTCAGCATCTTCACCAAACATAATGTTGGTAATGGAGAATCCTAAAATTTTATTAGCTTTTTCAAATAGTTGCCTTGCATCAGCTGATGTCTCATATAAATCTTTTCCCATTCCAGGAAATTGGGCACCTTGTCCAGGAAACACATATGCTTTCATAGTTAGTTTTTTAGTTGTTGGTTTTAGTTTGAAATTAAATATTTCAGTAACAAAACCTATTTTATCAAATTCATAAACTCTGCTCTTGTCTTTTCATCAGACATAAATATTCCTGAAAAAGCAGATGTTGTTGTAGAAGAATGTTGTTTTTGGACACCTCTCATTTGCATGCAAAGATGTTGAGCTTCAATTACTATTGCTACTCCTTTAGGATTTAAAGTATCTTGCAAGCAATCCTTTATTTGATCAGTTAATCGTTCTTGAACTTGCAATCTTCTAGAAAAGACATCTACAATTCTTGGTATTTTACTTAATCCAACAATATGGCCGTTTGGGATATATGCAATGTGAGCTTTTCCAAAAAAAGGCAACATGTGATGTTCGCACAATGAATAAAGTTCGATATCTTTTAC
>CATIQX010000052.1 GCA_949531795.1 Cryomorphaceae bacterium
AGAAGTTAAAAATATGAATTCTACTCGAAATGTAAAGCGAGCTATTGAGTTTGAAATAGATAGACAAATAGCTTTAGTAGAAGCAGGTAAAGAAGTAAGCCATGAAACAAGAAGTTTTAATGCAGCTAATAACTCTACAATTTCAATGCGACACAAGGAGGAAGCAAATGACTATCGCTACTTTCCTGAACCTGACTTACAGGCAGTAATTGTTACTCAAGAGTATATTGAAAAAGTAAAAAATAGTTTACCCCCCCTACCAAGCGAACTTTTCCAAAAGTTTACTACTGAATTTGGTTTATCAGATTATGATGCTAATATTCTTACAGATGAAAAAGGAATTGCACTATACTACAATGAATTATGTGGTTCAACCAAAAACTATAAGTCAGCTGCTAATTTTGTGAACGGAAGTGTAAAATCTTACCTAAATGAAAAAGCAATTAGCATTGCAGAATTCAGTATTAATCCTGAAAGATTAGCCAGCCTCATTTCTATTGTTGATGAAGGGAAAGTAAGCAATACAGTAGCGACATCAAAAGTATTCATTACAATGCTTAAATGCAATGATACGGCTGATAAAATAGCAACTGACAATAACTGGATACAAGAAAGTGATAGCGATGCTTTAGGAGATTATATAAAAATCGTAATCGCTAAATACCCAGAAAAAGCAAAAGACTATAAAAAAGGTAAAAAAGGATTAATTGGCCTTTTCATGGGCGAAGTAATGAAACTTTCTAAAGGACAAGCTGACCCAAAATTAGCTAACCAATTACTAAGAAATCAACTAGAAAAGTAATTTTGACTAAAGATAAAATATATTTTGCTTCCGACTTCCATTTAGGAGCACCTAATATGGCGGAAAGCCATAAAAGAGAAAAGAAAATTGTCCAATGGCTTACTGAAATTGAAAAAGACGCAAAAGCAATTTATTTAGTAGGCGATATTTTTGATTTCTGGTTTGAATACAATAAAGTAGTTCCTAAAGGTTTTGTTCGTTTATTAGGTAAGATTGCAAACTTAACAGATAAAGGAACACAAGTACATTTATTTTCAGGAAATCATGATTTATGGATGAAAGGTTATCTAGAAAGCGAAATAGGTGCAATCATACATCACGGAAACATCATCATTCAGGAAGGAGAAAAAAAGATACTTATAGGACACGGAGATGGATTAGGAAATGGAGACAATTTATATAAAATTCTTAAAAAAATATTTACTTCAAAAATCTGTAAATGGATGTTTGCTCGTTTACATCCTAACTTTGCATTTACTTTAGCACATACTTGGAGTAATAATAGTCGTAAAGGAGGTGATAAAGCCAAGTTTATTAGTAAGGAGAAAGAAATTCTTTTTGGCTACTGTCAAGAACAACAGAAAATTAATCCTGTTGACTATTATGTATTTGGTCACAGGCATCTACCCCTTAAAATTAAAATAGATAAAAAGGCTACTTACATAAACCTTGGGGAATGGATAAGCCAAAAAAATTATGGAGTACTAGAAAAGGGAATAATAAAATTAGAAACCTACAGACAATAAAAAAACCATCAGATATGATGGCTTTCTTTTTATATTTAGATTTGATTATTTCAGTATTAATTTATCCGTCATAATTAGATCTCCATCAGCAACAACCTTAACAAAATAAATTCCTGTTACAAGGTGAGATAAATCAATATTATTGATCCTATAATAGTTAGTTACGATTTCATCTGAAAATAAATGCATTATTTCCTCACCTAAGATGTTTACCAAGTTAACCTCAACCTCTTTATTAACTAAATTATTAAGCTCAATAAACACTTTTCCATCTGAAGGATTAGGGAAAATTGAAAGTCTTGAAGCAATAGTAATATTAGGAAGCATTAAATTATCAGCTTCTCCAATTTTAATATTATCTAGATAGAAATTATTTGCACTCCCATTAGTCACATATTCAAATTTGAATCTAATATTATCATTTTTTAATTGACTCTTTGTCATAACTGTATCATTCCACTCAGATGTAGTTGGCCTGAAATTAGCTGTATATAAACCTGCATTAGCCACTTGAACATTAGTTAATGATCCTAAAGTTCTCCATATCTCTCCACAATCATTTGAGTAATATACATTGACCTCATTCACAGGGAAAGTATTTAATGAAGCTCCTGAATAAGAAAACTTAATTGCTGGACTTGTTAAAGCACTTAAATCATATGCTACAGAGATTAACTCATCAGTTCCTAAAGTCAAATTATTTTTATTCATCATTAATCCTGCTGAACCAGAAACAGATACTCCATTTATCCATTCCCATGAAGAGTTATCAATTGTATTAAAATTCCAATCCGAAGAAGGAACAGCTTTACTTATTTGCCAGTCATTAGATAGTTCAGAAATATCTTCAAAATCATACGTATAAGCTCCGGCAGTATTTGAAGATGAAGAAGGAGAAATAATAATTACATTTTCTTTAACAGTTGTAGACGAGCAAGAATTAATGTAATAAGCTACATATGTTTTTTTCTCTATTTCACCTCTATAAAAAAGTGTATCTGCAAAGTATCCGTTAAAGAATAAAGTAGAATCTGTTTGTATTGTATCTATATAAGTTGCGTTTAATATACTGTCTGTATTTAATTGATTTAGTAACCAATAAGAATCAATACTGTATCCTTCATTATCAATGTGAAGGGAAATACTTGAAGCACCAAGTGCAACTAATTCACTTTCTGAACCTTGTATAATTAATGTTTCAATAATTGAGTCATAAGAAGTTGCATCTAGCAAATTTAGATCTGATAGATTGGAAGATCTAGCCTCAGTTGTTTCATTGTATTCAATAGTTAAAGAAACATCATAACTTCCTGAAGAACTGTAAGTATGAGCCACTAAATCTGCATTTGAGTTATCTGTATTACCATCACCATAATCCCAAATCATAGAGCTTACTGTGCCTGAAGGAAATTGTGTTTTATTTCCTTTTAAAACTATACTTTCTCCTAAACACATTAAGTATTTTCCTGAAGAACTAATAAAATCAGTATTTTGACTACAAATTGGTGTTATAAAACCATCTTCCACTCCAGTTAATATAATATTTTCATCTGACCACATGTACTCTCTATACCCAATACCTGAAACTCCTGATTCTTCATCATATAATCCTTCTAAAGTTTCATTCATAACTTGATTTTGCCCCATTGTAAACATAGTAACATGAGCATCAGAAGAATAATCCATATAGTTAACAAACATTTCTCCAGCAGGGCTTAAAGAATCCGCTACACAACCCCAGGGCACTAGTCCAGTGCTAGGATTAACAAGACCAACATGATAAGGAAAATCTGATATATTTATTCCATAGTTTGGTTCTCTTGCAGGAGGTGTATCTTTTACATTGTCATCACCACAAGATGCATCTCCCCACACATGCCTTAAACCTAACCAATGTCCACACTCATGAGTTAAAGTTCCACCGGATACCATTTGACTAGCTAACAATACAACTCCGTCAGTAGACATGCTTCCTGAAGAAGGAAATTGCGCATAACCTAGCAAAGTATTTCCATCAGCTTGTGGTTGAAACTTTTGGAGTGTCCATATATTAAGATATTGATACGAATTCCAGTAGCTTAATGCTTTAACTGCGTCTCTAGGCTCCGGCTCATTAGTCAATTCTGAACGTACTCTGATAATACCAGAAGTTGGATTTCCCTGAGGGTCAATTTTAGCTAAACGAAATTCAACATTTAAGTCACCTCTTACAGAAGCAAAAATATCTGGTGTTTTATTTAAAAAATTAGAAGCTTGCCCATTTATATTTGCATTTAAAATATCCAAAGCACCCTGAATAGAGGCATCAGAAATATTTTCACCACCTAAATTATGTATAACATGTACTACAACTGGAATAATTTTTTTACCATTTTCTACTTTCAAGTTCTTCATTTTACTTGAGACTGATTTATAGTTAGCTTCTAAATCAGCGTTAATCCCATCAAGATTCTGATAAAATGCCGGGAATTTTTGTTTTTGTTCTTCATAAGAACCGTCATAAGTACCACACTGCTGTGCATTTACTGAAGTGACTAATAATAAAGCAAAAATTAAAAGGAAAGGTATGTTTTTCATATCGAATGAATTTGTTTAAATTTTAAGGAAACAAATATAATGATTATCTACTATTATAGACAACATCTTTCATAAAAATATAAAAAGGAATGAGTTGTTAGTATATATGCTTTTCAGCATGATAAGAAGATCGAACTAAAGGACTACTCTCAACATGTTGAAAACCAAGAGAAAGACCAATATCTCTATACTTATCAAATTGAGCAGGAGTAATAAATTCGAGAACAGAAAGATGTTTTTTTGATGGCTGTAAATACTGACCAATAGTCATTATAGAAACACCCACTTCCCTTAAATCACGCATAGTCGCAACGACTTCCTCTTGAGTTTCCCCTAACCCAAGCATAATTCCAGATTTAGTTCTAATACCACCTTCATTTAGATATCTTAATACATCCAAACTTCTATCATATTTAGCCTGTATTCTTACCTTTTTAGTTAATCTTCTTACCGTCTCCATATTGTGAGAAACCACCTCAGGTGCTACATCAATAATTGGTTGTATATCCTTTAATTTCCCCTTAAAATCAGGAATTAAAGTTTCCATTGTTGTTTTAGGATTTTCTTTTCGTATTTCATTTATAGTTTCCACCCATATACTTGCACCACCATCTCTCAAATCATCACGATCAACAGAAGTAATAACAGCATGCTTCACTTTCATTAACTGAACAGAACGCGCTACTTTTTTTGGCTCTAAAATATCAACAGCTAAGGGGCGACCAGTCATTACATTACAAAAACCACATGATCGTGTACAGATATTTCCAAGAATCATAAAGGTTGCCGTTCCAGCACCCCAACACTCCCCCATATTTGGGCAATTTCCACTTTCACAAATAGTATGTAAATCATGAGATTTAGTGATTCCCCTAACAGCCTTATAAGCTTGACCAGTTGGTAATTTAACTTTTAGCCACTTAGGCTTTTTTATTTTTTCTTGAATCTCCAAAATAAATTTAAGCTGGTAAAACTGATGACTCAACTCCAGCTACACCTGGACATTGATCAGCATTAATCGCACAAGATGAAACAAAACTAACTAAGACTATTGCTATTGCAAAAAACACTACTTTTTTCATTGTAAATAATTTTTCACAAAAATACATTTTTAAAACAGATTATCTATCTTTGAAATAATAAAATGACAATTAAAAAATTACATCTAAATTCAAAATGGAAAGCTTTTTTGAGGCAGGAACTAAATACTAATAACTTTCAAGAAATTATAAGCGCTTTAGAAATTGAAAGAAAAAAATATTCTATTTTTCCTAAAAATGATGAAATTTTTAATGCATTCAATTTCACATTACCTAGCGACATTAAAGTTGTGATTTTAGGTCAAGATCCTTATCATGGAAAAGGACAAGCACATGGGCTTTGTTTTTCAGTGCCTAGTGGAATAAAAATACCACCCTCTCTTAGAAATATATTTAAGGAATTACAAAGAGATTTAAATTATCCTATTTCTAGTAATGGAAACCTAGATTCTTGGGCAAAGCAAGGAGTACTAATGCTGAATTCTTCATTAACTGTCAGAGAGAAAATTGCTGGTTCTCACCAAAAATTAGGTTGGGAGCTATTTACTGATAGTGTAATTAAAAAAATATCAGCTAAAAAAGAAGGAATCATTTTTTTACTTTGGGGTACCTTTGCTCAAAAAAAGTTAGAATTGATTGATCAAGAAAAACATCATACTTTAATTACCTCTCATCCCTCCCCTTTTTCGGCATATAGAGGGTTTTTAGGATGTAATCACTTTTCAAAAACAAATAAACTACTTTTAAAAAACAAGCAACAACCTATCAACTGGAAATTATGTTAAGAACCATTGCTCTTGTTATAATTAGTCTTACAGGATTAAATGCAACAGCTCAAAATTCAATAATTGAGCGAGTTAATAATTATTTAAATAGTAAAAACACTTTCGCTGATGAGGTAATTTATGTGTCCATCACAAAACAAAAGCTCTACCATATAAAACTTGATATAATTATTAAAGAATATACTATTTCAAGTTCAGCATACGGCGTAGGTAGTATAGCGGGAAGTAATAAAACACCAATAGGGCTACACAGAATAAAAGAGAAATATGGTGAGAAAACACCAGTAAATGGCATAATGGTAGCAAGGGTATTTCATGGTAATATAGCAACCATATATAATGATAAAACAAAAAGCAAAACTGATGATATCACAAGTAGAATACTATGGCTAGAAGGCTTAGAAAAAGGAAGTAATAAAGGTAAAGGAATTGATTCCTTTAATAGATATATTTACATACACGGAACATCAGAAGAAGGAAGTCTAGGGGAACCTGCATCACATGGTTGTATAAGAATGAAAAATAAAGAAGTGATTGATTTGTATAAACTATTAGAAGTTGGTACTTTAGTCCTCATTTTATAATTCAAAAAAACACTTATGGAATATCTAGTTTTAATAGTATTAGTTGCTGGTTTTGCGTTAGTTTATTTCAAAAAAGAATCCACTAACGAAGATAATTTAGAGGAAGATAAAAAAAGAATTTTAGAATTAGAAAAATCGCTTGCGACTAAAGAAAATGAGGTAAAACAACAACAACAAAATATTGATATTGCTAATGCCAAAACTACTGCTTTTGAACAAATAAAAAATGAGAATGCAATAAATAAAGAAAGAATTTCTAATATCGAGCAAGAAAGAAACAATCTTAAAAATGAGAATATATATCTCAAAAAAGAAGAAGAAAATAGAAATGAGACGCTAAGGAAATCAATTGAATCAACTAATACCTTACAAGAAAGTTTAACCAAAGAAAAAGAAAGGCTTAATGACGAAAGGGTAAAAGAAACAGAAATTAGACTAGAAAAAATGAAGTGGACTTGGGGAGAGCATGAAAAAGATGTTGAAAATCATCTACAACTTATTTGCCGCAACCATGTAATTAAATACATTAGTCAAGAGGACTTTCCACACTCAAGAAACAAACCTGATAATTCCATAGAGATAATGGATCAACTTATTATTTTTGATGCCAAGAGCCCTGCGAATGATGACTTGAGAAATTTCCCTAAATACATAAAGCTTCAGACAGAAAGTCTAAAAAAATACGCGAAACATGATGATGTAAAAAAGGATTTATTTTTAGTTATTCCTTCTAATACAGTTCAAGTCATTAATCAGTTTACTTACAACATTGGGGATTATAATGTATATATAATTACAAAAGATGCTCTAGAGCCAATCATCATAAGTTTAAAAAAAATAGAGGAATATGAATTTGCTGACAAACTAAGTCCTGAAGAAAGAGATAATGTATGTAGGATTATCGGAAAATTTGCTCATACAACCAAAAGAAGGATACAGATTGACCAATTCTTTGCGGAAGAATTTCTGGACACTCTAAACAAAGCAGGAACGCAATTACCAAGAGATATTTTGGAGAGTGTTATTCAGTTTGAAAATGCTGAAAAGCTAAACCCACCAATGGAAAAACGAAAAAAACAGATTTTAACCAAAGATTTAAAAGCAAAATCTGAAGAAATTAAAAAAGAAATAGAGCTTAGAAATATCCCTGAGATTACAACTCAAATTGAGTTTAAAGAAGATAACAATGCATAATACAGAAGAAAAAAATTACATATTTGGTATCCGCGCCATAATTGAAGCGGTGGAAGCTGGAAAAACAATTGATAAATTATTTATACAAAAAGGATTTATTTTTAGTTATCCCTTCTAACACCTTGCATATCATTAATCAGTTCACCTATAACATTGGCGATTATAATGTATATATAATTAC
>CATIQX010000053.1 GCA_949531795.1 Cryomorphaceae bacterium
CACAAAAGGAACTGGCTTAAATCCTAATATATTATATGAAAAATATGATATTACTGAAGGAGGTTATGGTCGTAATAAAAACGAATACAACCTTACTTTGACTAATGAAAGCCGTGATGCTATACAAAGTTTTACAAATGTTTCTTCTATAAAAAGACAATATGAAAAAGCTGGAATTTATGCTGATTATATTTTCCCACATGATAAAAACTACAAATGGAACAATGATAATTTTGGACCTATTACTGTTCCTTCAGCAGGAGAAACGGTAAGTATTACAACTAAAAACTTATCTATTTATAAGGATATAATTGAGCGTTACGAAAACAATAAATTAGAAGTTGTATCGGGTGAAATTTATATTAATGATAAATTAGCTACTACTTATACTTTCGCTATGGATTATTTCTGGATGATGGGAGACAACAGACACAACTCGGCTGATAGTCGTTTTTGGGGATTTGTTCCTGAAAACCATATTGTAGGTAAGGCTCTTTTTGTATGGATGAGCTGGGATAAAAATGCTAAAGGACTTAAAAAAATCAGATGGAACCGACTGTTTAGTAGTGTTAAATAATCCACTTTTACCAACTGCTTACTTAGCTCCTATTTCTTATTACGCAATTTTTTTACAAAACCCAAATTGTAGTATTGAATTGTATGAACATTTTATAAAACAAAGCATCCGTAACAGATGTGATATTTATGGAGCTAATGGAAAATTACGCCTTAGCATTCCTAAAGAAAGAAAAGGTAGTAGCAAAACAATTATTAAAAACCTTAAAATTTCTTACAAACAGGACTGGCAAAAGCAACACTGGTATGCAATAGAATCGGCTTACAACTCCTCCCCTTTTTTTGAATACTACAAGGATGAGTTAAAACCTTTTTTTGAAGAAAAAGAAAAATATCTTGTAAACTTTAATAATAAGTTACAAAAAGCAATAATTAGCATGTTAAATCAAGAAAATTCACAAAAAAATACAACTAAATACTTCCATAAGGGAGATTTTTTGGATCTAAGAAATTATACTTGGGAACTCAAAAAACAAAAAGAATATGATCAAGTATTTATGGAAAAGCAAGGTTTTATTTCTAACCTATCTATTTTGGATTTACTATTTAATTTAGGCCCTGAAAGTGCGGATTACTTACATAATCTAGACCTTGTTATTTAGCTATCCCTTATTAAGGATAAATAAGTCTATCACCTAACTACTCATATCTAATATCAATTTTCTATTTTTGACAAAATTTTATAAAATGGCAAACTTAGATTTCAACAAGAATGATGATAAGATGAGGTTACTCATTTCAGAAATGAAAAGAAAACATGCTATAGTCTCTTTAGGTGGAGGAAAACAAAAAATTGACAAGCAACATTTAAAAGGAAAACTTACTGCTCGTGAGAGAATTAATTACTTAAAAGATACAGACGCCAACTTTTTAGAAATTGGTGCTTTTGTAGGAGAAGGAATGTACGGCGAGTATGGAGGCTGCCCTTCAGGTGGAGTGGTTGCAGGGATTACCTATGTAAAGAATAGACAATGCATTGTTATTGCTAATGATGCTACAGTTAAAGCAGGTGCTTGGTTTCCTATTACTTCCAAAAAGAATTTGCGTCTACAAGAAATTGCAATGGAGAACAGATTACCCATTATCTATTTAGTAGATAGTGCTGGCGTGTTTTTACCTATGCAGGATGAAATTTTCCCAGACAAAGAACACTTTGGGAGAATGTTTCGAAACAATGCTCGTATGAGCTCAATGGGAATTACTCAAATTTCTGCAGTTATGGGAGCATGTGTTGCAGGTGGGGCATACTTACCAATAATGAGTGATGAAGCCTTAATTGTAGACAAAACAGGAAGTATATTCTTAGCAGGAAGTTATCTTGTAAAAGCCGCTATTGGCGAGAGTATTGATAACGAAACTTTAGGGGGAGCTACAACTCATTGCGAAATTTCAGGGGTTACGGATTATAAGGCCAAAGACGATAAAGATGCTTTGGATAAAATCCGAAATATAATGGATAAAATCGGCGACACTGAAAAGGCGGGTTTTAATAGAAAAGAAAGCGCTGAGCCTAAGGAAGATCAAAAAGAGATTTACGGAATACTTCCTAGAGAAAGATCCAAACCTTATAACATGAAGGATATCATTGCTCGCCTAGTTGATGGTTCCAATTTTGAAGAATACAAAGAAGGATATGGGCAAACGATAATTTGCGGATATGCTAGAATTGATGGATGGGCAGTAGGTATTGTCGCCAACCAAAGAGAAATGATAAAAACCAAAAAAGGAGAAATGCAGTTTGGTGGTGTTATCTACTCCGATTCTGCTGACAAATCAGCTCGATTTATTGCCAATTGTAACCAAAAGAAAATACCATTAGTATTTTTACAGGATGTGACTGGCTTTATGGTTGGTTCACGCTCGGAACACGGTGGTATTATTAAGGATGGTGCAAAAATGGTAAATGCTATGGCTAATTCTGTAGTTCCAAAATTTACTATAATTATTGGTAATTCCTATGGAGCTGGAAACTATGCCATGTGTGGTAAGGCTTACGACCCAAGATTAATTGTAAGTTGGCCAACCGCACAAATGGCCGTTATGGGAGGTGCACAAGCTGCTAAAGTTTTATTACAAATTGAAAAAGCTTCATTTAAATCAAAAGGTGAAGAAATGGATGAAAAAGCAGAAAAGAAACTTTTAAAAACTATTACTGATAAATATGATGCACAAACCTCTCCTTACTATGGAGCTTCTCGACTTTGGATTGATGCTATAATTGATCCTTTAGAAACTCGTAAAGTAATTTCTATGGGAATTGAAGCGGCTAATAATGCTCCTATTAAAGAAGCATATAATCCTGGAGTTATTCAATCTTAAGTTTGTTTCAGTAGATTGGTTAGCAGTACAAAAAATGTTATAAATTTTAATTTAAAAACTTACCTTTATTTAGTGAAAGAGGAGTACATATACTCTTCCAATCACTATAATTGCAATTAATATAATGAATTACTTCCTAAAATCTAACAACTAACAACTATTATCTAACAACTACTTCTTATATTTGCAATCTTTAAAACAAAACGAATGATTGACATTACTCTTCCGGATGGAAGTATTAAACAAGTAGAAAGCGGAACTTCCCCAATGGATATTGCTATGGGAATTTCTGAAGGTCTGGCAAGAAATGTACTATCAGCTAGTGTAAACGGAGAAGTTTGGGATGCAAACCGATCTATCACTAGCAACTCCTCCCTCACCCTACATACTTGGAATGATAAGCAAGGAAAGATGAGTTTTTGGCATTCTACTGCACACATTATGGCTGAAGCATTAGAAGCACTTTACCCTGGTGTTAAGTTGGGGATTGGCCCTGCAATTGATAATGGCTTTTACTATGATATTGATTTGGGTGAACGAGTTCTTTCTTCTGATGAATTGCCTATAATTGAGAAAAAGATGAAAGAATTGGCTTCTCAGAAAATGTCATTTGAAAGAAAAGAAATTTCAAAAGAAGAAGCTATTGCATACTTTAGTAAAAAAGGAGATGAATACAAACTAGAATTATTAGAAGGGCTGGATGACGGAACAATTACTTTTTACACTCAAGGTAATTTTACTGATTTATGTAGAGGACCACATATCCCATCTACCGGAAAAATAAAAGCAATTAAATTATTAACTATTGCAGGTGCATACTGGAGAGGAGATGAAAACCGTAAGCAACTTACCCGTATTTATGGAGTTTCATTCCCAAAACAAAAAGAACTTACCGCACACCTAGAATTATTGGAGGAAGCAAAAAAGCGTGACCACCGAAAACTAGGAAAGGAAATGGAATTATTTACTTTTTCCCAAAAAGTGGGGCAAGGGCTGCCTTTATGGCTACCAAAAGGAGCGCAACTCCGCGAAAAATTAGAAAACTTCCTTAAAAAAGCACAAACTAAGGCAGGTTACTTACCTGTAATAACACCACATATTGGCCATAAGGATTTATATGTTTGTTCAGGACATTATGAAAAATATGGAGAGGATTCTTTTCAACCTATCAAAACTCCAAATGAGGGAGAGGAGTTTTTTCTTAAACCTATGAATTGCCCTCACCATTGTGAGATTTACAAATCAAAACAATATTCATACCGTGACTTACCTGTTCGTTTCGCAGAGTTTGGTACAGTTTATCGTTATGAGCAATCAGGCGAATTACATGGATTAACTCGTGTTAGAGGATTTACACAAGATGATGCTCATTTATTTGTACGTCCTGATCAAGTTAAACAAGAATTCATGTCAGTAATTGACTTGGTATTATATGTTTTTAAAGCCTTAGGATTTGAAGATTTTAAAGCACAAATTTCTTTAAGAGATCCTGAAAACAAAAAAAAATACATTGGTTCGGATGAGAACTGGGAAAAAGCAGAATCAGCTATTATCCAAGCAGCTGCTGAAAAAGGGTTAGAAACAGTTATAGAATATGGTGAAGCTGCATTTTATGGTCCTAAGTTGGACTTTATGGTAAAAGATGCTTTAGGAAGAGAGTGGCAATTAGGAACTATTCAAGTTGACTACAATTTACCAGAGCGTTTTGAACTAGAATACACAGGTGCCGATAACCAAAAACATAGACCAGTAATGCTCCATAGAGCACCATTCGGATCGATGGAGCGATTTGTTGCAGTATTAATAGAGCATTGTGGAGGTAACTTTCCACTTTGGCTAGCCCCTGACCAGTACATCATATTACCCATCAGCGAGAAATTTCATGATTATGCCGAAAAAGTATCTCAAGTATTAAAAAATTACGATATTTGCGGCCCAATTGATCATAGGGCTGAAACTACTGGTAGAAAGATAAGAGATGCAGAAGTTTCAAAAGTTCCTTACATCATCATAGTTGGCGAAAGAGAGGAAAATGATGGAACTGTCTCCGTTCGTAAACATGGAGGTGAAGATTTAGGAAGCATTTCGGTTGATGGATTAGTAACAAGAATAACAGAAGAAATAGATAATTTAATAGCTTTTAATAACTAAAAACGGCAACGCAATCGCAAAAAAGAGACCATTCAGAGGTAGAGTAATAGAGAAAAAACTTCACCGAACTAACAGAGAAATAACAGCAGCATTCGTAAGAATGGTAGGTGAAGGAGGCGAACCAAATATTGTTTCGCTCGATGAGGCACTTAAAATTGCCAGAAACCTTAACTTAGATTTAGTAGAAATATCTCCGAAAGCTGAACCACCAGTTTGTAAAATAATAGATTATAAGAAGTTTATTTACGACCAAAAGAAGAAGC